>NZ_JACYTW010000088.1:0-10395 GCF_014841395.1 Plantibacter sp. CFBP 13570
AGGCGCCGCAGGGCTGGCGGCCGGAGCCGGGGCGACCGCGGCCATCACCGCCGCCGTCAGCGCCTCGGCGAGTGCCACGGGCGTCACGACGGTCTACCCGTTCAACGGGGCCCACCAGAGCGGGATCACGACGCCGGCGCAGGACCGCCTGCACTTCGCCGCGTACGACGTGTCGGCTGGGACCACCCGGGAGGAGCTCATCGAGCTGCTCCAGGACTGGAGTGTCGCCGCGGCACGCATGACGCAAGGCCAGGAGGTCTCCGACGGCGGCGCCGTGGACGGCTCGCCGCTCGCTCCCCCGGTCGACACCGGAGAGGCGCTCGGACTGCCCGCCAGCGGGCTCACGATCACCTTCGGGTTCGGCCCCACGCTCTTCACCGCCGAGGACGGCACGGACCGGTTCGGCATCGCCGACCGGCGCCCGGCCGAGTTGGAGAAGCTCCCCCGCTTCACGGGCGACAACCTGCAGGCGGGCCTGACCGGCGGCGACCTCTGCATCCAGGCGTGCGCCGACGACCCGCAGGTCGCCGTGCACGCGATCCGCAATCTGAGCCGTATCGCGTTCGGACGCGCCTCCATCCGCTGGTCGCAGCTCGGCTTCGGTCGTACCTCCTCGACCTCCACCAGCCAGGTCACCCCGCGCAACCTGTTCGGCTTCAAAGACGGCACCGCGAACGTCAAGTCCGAGGAGACCAAGACGGTCGAGGAGCAGGTCTGGGTTCAGGACGGAGACAGCGCCGCCTGGCTGAGCGGTGGTTCCTACCTCGTGGTCCGGAAGATCCGCATGATCATCGAGACCTGGGACCGCGCGCAGCTCCAGGAGCAGGAGCGCGTCATCGGTCGGAGCAAGGGCGAGGGCGCACCGCTGTCGGGCGGCAAGGAGTTCACTGAGCCCGACTTCGACGCGGTCGGCGCAACGGATCAGCCGCTCATCGACAAGCACTCGCACGTGCGCCTGGCGCACCCGACCCAGCTCAAGGGCACGAAGCTCCTGCGACGCGGATACAACTTCGTCGACGGCAACGACGACCTCGGGCGGTTGAACGCCGGACTGTTCTTCATGTCGTACCAGCGATCGCCGAAGCAGTTCATCGACGTGCAGCGCGCGCTGGCCACCGATGCGCTCAACGAGTACATCAAGCACGTCGGGTCGGCGATCTTCGCGGTGCCGCCGGGCGCGAGCAAGGACGGCTGGGTCGGCGAGACGCTCTTCGCGTACGACCTGCCCGGTCGCTGAGCCCCGGTCACTGAGCCCTCCCTGCCCGGTCACTGAGCCTGTCGAAGTGCTACTTGACCGTCACCGTGTAGAGGATGCTGTCCGCCGAGGCGACGAGCTTCACGTCGTAGGCCGTCGTCGACATCGTCACGATCGAACCGTCTCCGTTCGCGATCTCCGCGTCGACCGTGAAGCCCGCCGCGACGAGCGCGTCCTTCGCTGCGGTGGCCGCGTCGGTCGCCTGGACCGTGACGACGAAGGTGTCCTTGCCGTCGACCGTTCCACGTCCGCCGTTGACCGTGCCGTCGACCACCGGGACCGCGTCGACGGGGTATCCGTCCGGCAGCCCCTCGTCGAGGTTCACGTCGAAGTCGCCACCGGTGGCGTCGCGGATGCCCTGCTCGACGGAGTCCTTGACGGTGGACTCGATGACGCTGCACCCGGCGAGCGTCGGAGCGAGGACGAGGGCGGCCAGCAGGGCGAGGGAGGCGGGTCGGCGCATGCCCATGAGCTTAACGATCCGATGCCCGGTCTTCCTGAGAGGACCGGGCATCGGGTTGGAGCGGCTGCTGCCTACTCGGACTGCTTCTTGAGACGCGAGTAGCTGCGCTGGCGGGCCTGAGCGTCGAGCTCGACCTTGCGGATGCGCACGTGCTCGGGCGTGACCTCGACGCACTCGTCCTCGCGGGCGAACTCGAGGCTCTCCTCGAGCGTGAGGACGCGCGGCGGCGTCATCGACTCGAAGTTGTCGGCCGAAGACTGACGCATGTTGGTCAGCTTCTTCTCCTTGGTGATGTTGACGTCCATGTCGTCGTTGCGCGAGTTCTCACCGATGACCATGCCCTCGTAGACCTCTTCGGTCGGCTGCACGAAGAACGACATGCGCTCCTGCAGCGCGATGATCGCGAACGGCGTGACCACGCCGGAGCGGTCGGCGACGATCGAGCCGTTGTTGCGCGTCGTGATCGCGCCGGCCCACTCGCCGTATCCGTGTGCCAACGCGTTGGCGATACCCGTACCGCGCGTGGCGGTGAGGAACTCGGAGCGGAAACCGATGAGGCCGCGCGACGGGACGATGAACTCCATGCGGACCCAGCCGGTGCCGTGGTTCGCCATGTTCTCCATGCGGCCCTTGCGAGCGGCGAGGAGCTGGGTGATCGCGCCGAGGTGCTCCTCGGGAGCGTCGATGGTCAGGTGCTCGTACGGCTCGTGGACCTTGCCATCGATACGCTTCGTGACCACCTGCGGCTTGCCGACGGTGAGCTCGTAGCCTTCGCGACGCATCTGCTCGACGAGGATGGCGAGCGCGAGCTCTCCACGGCCCTGGACCTCCCACGCGTCGGGTCGACCGATGTCGAGGACCTTGAGCGAGACGTTACCGATGAGCTCGCGGTCGAGGCGGTCCTTGACCATGCGCGCGGTGAGCTTGTGGCCCTTGACCTTGCCCATGAGCGGCGAGGTGTTGGTACCGATGGTCATCGAGATGGCCGGGTCGTCGACCGTGATGGCCGGCAGCGCGCGGACGTCCTCGGGGTCGGCCAGGGTGTCGCCGATCATGATGTCGGCGAAACCGGCGACGGCGACGATGTCGCCGGGGCCGGCGCTCTCGGCCGGGTAGCGGTCGAGGGCCTTCGTGATCATGAGCTCGGTGACGCGGACGTTGTGGACGTCGCCGTCGTGGCGGACCCAGGCGACCGTCTGGCCCTTCTTCAGCGTGCCGTTGAAGATGCGCAGGAGCGCGAGGCGACCGAGGAACGGCGAGGCGTCGAGGTTCGTGACGTGCGCCTGGAGCGGGTGCTCGTCGTCGTACTGCGGAGCCGGGATGTGCTCGAGGATGGCTGCGAACAGCGGCTCGAGGTCCTCGCTGTCGGGCAGTTCGCCGTTGGCGGGCTTGTTGGACGACGCGCGGCCGGCCTTACCGGAGGCGTAGACGACCGGGACGTCGAGGACGGCGTCGAGGTCGAGGTCGGGGACGTCGTCGACCATGTCGCTGGCGAGACCGATGAGGAGGTCCTGGCTCTCGACGACGACCTCGTCGATGCGCGCGTCGGGGCGGTCGGTCTTGTTGACCAGGAGGATGACCGGCAGCTTGGCCTCGAGCGCCTTGCGGAGCACGAACCGGGTCTGCGGCAGGGGGCCCTCGGACGCGTCGACGAGGAGGACGACGCCGTCGACCATGGACAGGCCGCGCTCGACCTCTCCACCGAAGTCGGCGTGGCCCGGGGTGTCGATGACGTTGATCGTGATCGGGCCGTCGGTGGCGTGTTCGCCCTTGTACGAGATCGCCGTGTTCTTGGCGAGGATGGTGATGCCCTTTTCGCGCTCGAGCTCATTCGAGTCCATGGCGCGTTCTTCGAGGTGGGCGTGTTCGGCGAAAGAGTTGGTCTGTCGCAGCATGGCGTCGACGAGGGTCGTCTTGCCGTGGTCAACGTGGGCCACGATCGCGACATTGCGCAGATCGGAACGAGTGGCGAGCGCCATAAAAGGGTGGCTTCCTTCAAGTGGATGGGATTCGGGCACGATGGTGCCGACGGACCATCATACCGCAGGAGTCCTGGCCGGGGGCTGAACGGCGACGGGCACCGGCGGTTTCCCGCCGATGCCCGTCGTCCTCAGGGTTCAGGAGGAACCCGTCGTGTCGCTTACTTCTTCCAGCCCACGTTCTTCCAGTCGATGGTCTCGAACTGGGTCGGCCCGTAGTTCACGAGGCCGGTCTTGACGCCGTAGGTGTACGGCACCGGGAACAGCGGGAGCGTGGTCGCGAGGGCGACGATCTTCTTGTCGATCTCCTTCGCGATCTCGAGGCGCTTGTCGGGGTCGAGCTCCGCGTTGGCGCTCGCCCAGAGGTCACCGAGGGAGTCGTCGGTGACGCCGGGGAAGTTCTGCCCGGAGTCGGCCGGGTAGAAGATCGACTCGGTGCTGGAGATCGGGAAGGCGGTGCCCTGCCACGCGAAGCTCACGGCGTCGAAGTCGCGGGTCTCGGTGGTGACGTACTTCGTGAAGAAGTCATCCGAGGGGACGGTGTCGATCTGGAGGTCGAAGCCCGACTCCTTGACCATGGCCTGCACCTGCTGCGACGTCTCGGCGGAGACCGGGTTGTCGGAGTCGATGACGTAGCGGACGGTCAGCTTCTGGCCGTCCTTCTCGCGGATGCCGTCGCTGCCTTCCTTCCAACCGGCGTCCTCGAGCTGCTTCTTGGCCGCGTCGATGTCGTAGCCGAGCACCTTGGAGGCGTCGTCCTCGTAGCCGTCCTGGCCCGGGAGGAAGATGAGGTTGTTCAGCAGGTCGGTCGGTGCGTCGATCGCTGCGAGGCGGGCCTCGGCGATGGTCTGACGGTTGATCGACTTGGCGAACGCCTGCCGGACCTCGGGGTCGCTCAGGACCTCGGACGTGCCGTTCAGCGTGATGTGGTTGTAGGTGGTGCCGCGCGAACGCTGGATCTCGGCGTCGCTGCGCTTCTGAGCCGTCTGGTAGTTGTCGGCGTTGGAACCCACGCTGAAGACGTCGATCTCACTGTTGGAGAACGCCTGGGCGAGCCCGGCGCGGGAGATCTGCTTGAAGATGATGTTGTCGAGCTTCGGCTTGTCGCCCCACCACTTCGGGTTGGGCGCGAAGGTGACGACGGCACCGGTCTGGTCGATCTTGCTGACGATGTACGGGCCACCCGACACGTAGGTCGTGCCGTCTGCCGCGTACGGTCCGGTCGCCCAGAGGGTGTTGAACGACTCCGGCGTCGCGCCGAGCCACTTCGGCCAGATGTTGCCGAGGATGGACGGCCAGTCGGCGTTCTTGTTCTTGAACGTGATGAGGACGTCCTGCGGGCTGTCGCCGGCGGTGACGGACTCGATGTCCTTCCACACGTTCGTGGACGTGGGTGCGTACGCCTCGTTCACGCCGTTCAGGGACTGCCACGTCGCAGCGACGTCGTCGACGCTGATCGCGGTGCCGTCGGACCACACGGCGTCGGGGTTGATCTTGATCTCGACGACCTGCGGGTCCTCGCTCTTCAGCTCGACCGAGGTCGCGTAGTCGGGGTTCGCCTCCCAGGAGCCGTCTTCCTTGATCTTGACGAACGACGGGGTGTACAGGTTCGTGAGGAACTGGTCGTCGACCGTACCGGCGTCGAGGTTGTTGAGGTTCCAGTTGGCCGGGATCGTGTCGACCGCGAGGTTGAGTGTGCCGCCCTGGGCGATCTGGTCGGCGTCGGCGCGCTCCCAGCCGGTGCCGGACAGCTCGGCGGGCTTCGACGTCGAGCCGCCACCGCCTGAACCGCCTCCGGTGCAAGCCGTCAATGCGAGGGCGACGATCGAGACGCCGGCGAGGATCATCCCGCCGCGCCGCTTCGATCCCTGTGTTCTGGAACTCATCGAGATCCACCTTTCGTGACGTGTAACTGCGCAACGCCGCACCGATGCGGAGCGGAAGGCGCGCAGGCCAATGTGCACCATCTTGCACCCGCTCCGGGGATCCCCCACAAGTGGGCACGAATTGTTACCGTTTCGATTTATCGGCAACACGTGCCGGAAACATACGTTTCGTTTCCTGGGAACACGCGTCGTTTTCTGATTCCCGACACTTGGGGGTTACAGTGTCTCCACCCCACGAGGGGAGCACAGCTGACGGGACGACGCGGTCCCGCACAACGACTTCGCAAGGCTGGTACATGATCGGGTTCATTGCACGGCGGTTGGTCAACTACCTGTTCCTCTCCGCCATCGCCACCATGCTGGGTTACGTGCTCGTGAGCATGACGCTCCAGCCCTCGGCCCGGTTCCTCGGGAAGAACCCGCCCATTCCGCAGTCCTCGATCGATGCGGCGCTCGACAAGATGGGCGTCAACCCGAAGGTGCCGCTGCTCGAACGCCTCTGGGACTGGGTCACCCAGCTCGTGACCACCGGGTCCCTCGGCGTCAGCACCCGCGGCACCCAGGTCACGGCCGACATCTTCGAGCGCTCGGGCACGAGCCTCCGACTCCTCGTCATCGGCACCATCCTGGGCGCGGTCATCGGCGTCGCCCTCGGCGTCTGGGGCGCCGTCCGGCAGTACCGGGCCAGCGACCAGATCATCACCTACGCCTCGTTCACGATCCTCGCGATGCCCGTCTTCGTCATCGGCGTCGTGCTCATGATCCTCGCGACGTCGCTCAACCAGGCGGTCGGCACGAACGTCATCAACTTCACCGGCGAGTACACCGCTGGCCTACAGGGCGGGTTCTGGACACAGTTCGGCGACCGGGCGATGCATCTGCTGCTGCCCACCATCACCCTCACCGTCGGCGCCGTCGCCTCGTACTCGCGGTACCAGCGCAGCGCCATGCTCGACGTGATGAGCGCCGACTACATCCGGACCGCCCGCTCGAAGGGCCGGACCCGCGGCTCCGCGATCATCCGACACGGCGTCCGCGTCGCGCTCATCCCGATGTCGACGTTCTTCGCCTACTCGTTCGGACTCATCCTCACCGGCGCGAGTGTGACGGAGAACGTCTTCAGCTGGCACGGCATGGGCGAGTACCTCCTCACGAGCGTCTCGAACTCGGACATCAACGCCGCCGCCGGAACGATCCTCTTCACCTCCATCCTCGTCCTGATCGCCGGAACCCTCTCCGACGTGATCTATGCGGCGCTCGACCCGAGAGTGCGGGTGTAACGACATGGCACTGACCGACCCATCGACCCTCACCGTCGGCGAACCCGAGACGATGCGGGATGCACCAAAGCGGCCGCAGTCCCGCGGACGCACGATCCTCCGGAAGGTGCTCGCCACGAAGCGCGCCCGCATCGGTGGAGGCGTCCTCCTCTTCATCATCCTCTGGGCCTTCATCGGCCCGCTGCTCTCCCCCTGGTCCTTCACCGACCAGGACGGCCTCGCCTTCAGCCAGCCGCCCTCGCTGTCGCACTGGTTCGGCACGAACAACATCGGCCAGGACGTGTACGCGCAGACCCTCGTCGGTCTGCAGAAGTCCATCGTCATCGGCCTGATCGTCGGCCCGGGGGCGGCGATCATCGCCGGACTCGTCGGGGCCATCGCCGGTTACGTCGGCGGTGTCTGGGACAAGGCGATCGTCTGGCTCATCGACCTGCTCCTCGTCATCCCCGGCTTCTTCCTCCTCGTGCTCCTCAGCCCGGCGTTCAAGTCGCTCTCCTGGCTCGCCCTCGTCGTCTTCCTCGTCCTGTTCGGCTGGATGGTGCTCGCCCGCGTCATCCGCGGGCAGACGATGTCGCTCCGCGAACGCGAGTACGTCAAGGCCGCGCGCTTCATGGGCGTCCCCGGGTTCACGATCATCCGTCGGCACATCATCCCGAACGTCGCGAGCCTCCTCATCATCGACGCGACGCTCGGCATCGGCGCGGCGATCCTGTCGGAGACGACGCTGAGCTTCTTCGGCTTCGGCGTCCAGGCACCCGACGTCTCGCTCGGCACTCTCCTCGCCGCCGGTGCGAGCGCCGCCGTGACGCGGCCCTGGCTGTTCGTCTTCCCCGCAGCGATCCTCGTCATCACCGTGCTCGCCTCGAGCCTCCTCGGCGACGCCCTCCGCGACGCCATCGACCCGACCTCAGGAGCCAACCGTGACTGACCCCCAGGCGACCGCGCCGCTCCTCAAGGTCGACGACCTCAGCGTCACCTTCCCCAACGCCGGCACGCCGGTGCACGCCGTCCGCGGTGTCTCCTACGAGGTGCGGCGAGGCGAGTTCCTCGGCATCGTCGGCGAGTCGGGCTCCGGTAAGAGCGTCTCCTCGATGGCCGTCATGGGGCTGCTCCCGACCAATGCGCAGGTGAGCGGCAGCATCCGCTACGACGGCGTCGAGCTGCTCGGCCAGTCTGACAAGGAACTGTCGAAGATCCGCGGGCGCGACATCGCCATGATCTTCCAGGATCCGCTCTCGGCCCTCACGCCCGTCTACACGATCGGTCAGCAGATCGCCGAGGGCCTCCGTCTCCACGACTCCGCGCTCTCGCAGCGCGCCGCCGAGACCCGGGCCGTCGAACTCCTGAAGATCGTCGGCATCCCGAACGCGGAGCGGCGTGCCAAGTCGTTCCCGCACGAGTTCTCCGGTGGCATGCGTCAGCGGGCCATGATCGCGATCGCCATCGCCAACGACCCGCAGCTGATCATCGCCGACGAGCCGACCACCGCGCTCGACGTCACCATCCAGGCGCAGATCCTCGAGGTGCTCCAGAAGGCGAAGGACATCACTGGCGCCGCCGTGGTGCTCATCACGCATGACCTCGGTGTCGTCGCCGGCAACGCCGACCGGGTGGCCGTGATGTACGCGGGTCGGATCGTCGAGACGGCACCCGTCGTCCCATTGTTCCGCGAACCCCTCATGCCGTACACGATCGGTCTGCTGCGCTCCATGCCGAACATGGCCGCGAACCAGCAGGAGCGACTCGTCCCGCTCGAGGGACGCCCACCGCTGTTGACGACCGTGCCGACCGGCTGCCCCTTCGCCCCGCGATGCCCGATCGCCGTGGCCGCCTGCCTCGAGGGTGAACCGGCGCTGCTCCCCGTCCTCGACGGTCCCGTCGAGGACCCGACGACCTCGGTCAACCACACCGCGGCGTGCATCCGCGCCGGCGAGATCGCCGACGGGTCGCTGCGCCGCCCGGAGATCTTCCCTCGGCCGGACGAGGTACCGGAGGAGCTCGTCGCCGAGGTCGCTCCGGAGACCGTCCTCGACGTCCGCGACCTGACCCGCGCCTTCCCGCTCACGAAGGGCGTCGTGTTCCGTCGCAACATCGGCACCGTCCGCGCGGTCGACGGGGTCTCGTTCAGCGTCCAGCGCGGACGCACCCTCGGCCTCGTCGGGGAGTCCGGCTGCGGGAAGACGACGACGATCATGGAGATCCTCGAACTCGCCAGGACGCAGGGCGGCAGCATCCACGTGAACGGGGTCGACACCGCGACGCTGTCGAAGCCCGACCGCCGGAAGCTGCGCAGCGACATCCAGGTGGTGTTCCAGGACCCGATGGCCTCGCTCGATCCGCGCATGACGATCGAGGACATCATCGGCGAACCGTTGACCGTCCACGGGGTCTCCCCGACCGAGATCCGCTCCCGCGTCGGTGCCATGCTCGAACTCGTCGGCCTGGAACCGTCCTTCGCCGGCCGGTACCCGCACGAGTTCTCGGGTGGCCAGCGACAGCGCATCGGCATCGCCCGGGCGCTCGTCGTCGAACCGAAGATCCTCGTGCTCGACGAGCCGGTCTCCGCGCTCGACGTCTCCGTCCAGGCCGGCGTCATCAACCTGCTCGAAGACCTCAAGCAGCGGCTCGGACTCTCGTACCTGTTCGTCGCCCACGACCTCGCCGTCGTCCGGCACATCGCCGACGACGTGGCGGTCATGTACCTCGGGCGCATCGTCGAGTACGGACCCAGTGCCACGATCTTCGACGACCCGAAGCACCCGTACACGCAGGCGCTCCTCTCCGCGGTGCCGGTCCCGGACCCCGAGATCGAACGCAGCCGGCAGCGCATCCTGCTGAACGGCGACCTCCCCTCCCCCAGCGACGACCGGGTCGGCTGCAGTTTCCGGAGCCGCTGCCCGCTGTTCCAGCTGCTGCCGGCGGAGAAGCAGGCGGTCTGCGAACGCGACGATCCGCGAGAGCGCCCCGTCGACGGACGGCTCGTGGCGTGTCACCATGCGGAGAGCGACCGGCTCGTCACCGCCTGATCGAGCCGTGCGGCCCCGCGGGTCGGCGGCCTGGAAGGATGGTGGACGTGAACGAAGCGACGAACGCCGGCAATCGGACCACTCTGCGGAGCACGAGCGGCTTCTGGATCCTCGGGGTCACCGCCCTGCTCATGGTCTTCTTCATCATCGACGCCGTCGGCCGCGGGGCCTGGAACTTCGCGGTCCAGGCGCTCCCGTGGGAGCTCCTCGTCGTGTGGCTGGTCTACCTCGTCCTCGTCCGCCCCTGCATCGTCATCGAGCCGTCACAGCTGACCATCGTGAACGTGGGGCGTCTCCACGACATCCCGTGGTCGCGCATGGAGGAGGCGACCAGCCGCTACCAGCTCACGGTGCTCCTCCGCGACGGTCGGAAGATCACGAGCTGGGGCGCGCCGAGCGCCGGTCTCGACCGCCCGTCGATGATCGGCGGACGCGCCGGACGACGCGGGGTCGACCACCAGGACCGCGCGGCGGGTGTCCGCCGACCCGGCCGCGCCGGCAACGAG
>NZ_JACYTW010000089.1:0-10287 GCF_014841395.1 Plantibacter sp. CFBP 13570
GCACGACGAGCGACCAACGCGGCTGCCGCCTGCACGGCGCTCGCCGAGGCGGCCGACGAGAACGCCGACGCGGTCCGCGAGGCCGCGGCCGTCGTCCGCCTCGCCGACGTGGTGTCGGCCACGGGCAGCGAGAACAGCACGAAGGTCACCCTCGGCACCTACGTCCTGCTGCGCCGCTTCGAGGATGTCGTGGCGGCGGCGAACGCGCGCCTGGAGTCGATGTCAGGCGGGCGCTACGAGCTCGTCCGCAGCGACGTCAAGGAAGGACCCTCCCGCAGCCAGCGCGTCGGGTTGTCGCTCACGGTCCACGATCACCGGACCGACCGGCGTCGCGATCCGAAGTCGCTGTCCGGTGGCGAGACGTTCTACGCCTCGCTCTGCCTCGCACTCGGGCTGGCGGATGTCGTGACGGGCGAGGCCGGCGGTGTCGAGCTCGGCACGCTCTTCGTCGACGAAGGGTTCGGCAGCCTCGACCCCGAGACGCTCGACACCGTGATGGCCGAGCTCGGTCGGCTCTCGGCCGGCGGGCGCGTCGTCGGCGTCGTCAGCCACGTCGAGGAGATGAAGCAGCGCATCGGCGAACGCATCGAGGTGCGGCGGCTGGAAGACGGCTCCTCGACCCTGCTCGTGCGGGCGTGACCGGCGCCCTTCGACAGGCTCAGGGACCGGTGGTTCGGCTGAGGGACCGGTGTTTCGGCTGATCCCGCTGCGGTCGGGGTTCCCAGCAGCGCCGCGTAGGCTTGCAGCGTGAATCGTGTCGTCCGCCTCGCGGGTCCTGCCCTCCTGCTCCTCGTGGCTGTGGCGACCCTCCTCGCGGGTCTGGCCTTCGGCGGCGGAGCGGATGCGCAACTCCTGGGCGATCCCGGCGCCGTCGTGCGGTGGGGACTCCCGATCGCACAACTGCTCGTCAACCTGAGCGCGGCCGTCACCATCGGCGCGTTGCTCATGGCCTGCTGGGCGCTCAGCCCGGACCGGCGCGAGTACGGCGCGGCGCTCGACGTCGCCGCAGCCGGCGCCGCGGTCTTCACCGTCGCGTCCGGCGTGACGGGCTTCTTCACCTTCCTGAACGTCACGCAGGTGCCGCTCACCTTCGACGACGCGTTCGGTGCGAAGCTCAGCCTCTTCTTCACCGGGATCGAGTCGGGCCAGGCCTGGCTGCAGACGACGCTCATCGCCGCGGCCGTCACGGTGCTCTGCTTCGCCGTCCGCAACCACACGGTGCTTGTGTTCGTCTTCGGGCTGTCCCTCGTGTCGCTGCTGCCGATGGCCCAGCAGGGTCACTCCGCCGAGGCGAGCGGGCACAACGCCGCCGTCACCGCGCTCGGCCTGCACCTCGTGTTCGCCGCCATCTGGCTCGGCGGTCTGCTCACGCTCGTCTTCATCCGCAAGACCCTCGAAGACGGCCGGCTCGCCCCCGTGCTCATGCGGTACTCGACCGTGGCACTCGTGTCCTTCGTCGTCGTGGCGGTCTCCGGGTACGTGAGCGCCGAGCTGCGCATCGGCTCGCTCGACCGCCTGGGCACCCCGTACGGCATCCTCGTCCTCGTCAAGGTCTTCGCGCTGCTGGCGCTCGGCCTGTTCGGTGCGCTGCAGCGTCGGGTGCTGATCGGTCGCATCGAGCGGTCCGCCGCTGCACGAGCGGACACCCCCGCGGGCCGCACCGGCACCTTCTGGTGGCTGGTCGCCCTCGAGCTCGGGTTCATGGGCATCGCCTCCGGTGCCGCCGCAGCCCTCGCGAAGACGGCCCCGCCGGTCGACCAGACCGTGCCGACCGCGCCGACACCCGCGGTGCTGCTCACCGGGGAGGAACTGCCGCCGGAACTGACCTTCGCGCGGTACTTCACCGAGTGGAACATCGACCTCCTGTGGCTGCTGGCCTGTGCGTTCGGCATCTTCTTCTACATCGCGGGCGTCGTCCGCCTGCACCGCCGCGGCGACTCCTGGCCGATCCTGCGCACCGTCAGCTGGGTGCTCGGGCTGCTCGTGCTCTTCTACCTCACCTGCGGCGGCATCAACGTCTACCAGCCGTACCTCTTCAGCGTGCACATGCTCGGACACATGGGCCTCACCATGCTCGTCCCCGTGCTCCTCGTCCCCGGAGCGCCGGTCACGCTGCTCGCGCGGGCGGTGCGGAAGCGCTCGGACGACTCCCGAGGAGGCCGGGAGTGGGTACTCCTGGCCGTGCACTCGAAGTTCGCGGGGATCATCTCGAACCCGATCGTCACCGCGGTGCTCTTCGCCGGATCGCTCTGGGTGTTCTACTACACGCCGCTGTTCCGCTGGTCGATGGAGGACCACATCGGCCACGAGTGGATGGTGGTGCACTTCCTCATCACCGGCTACCTCTTCGTGCAGTCGCTCATCGGCATCGACCCGGTCCCGTACCGCCTGCCGTACCCGATGCGGCTCCTGCTGCTCTTCGCGACGATGGCGTTCCACGCGTTCTTCGGGCTGGCGATCATCTCCTCGACCGGGCTGTTCCTCGCCGACTGGTTCGGGGCGATGGGACGCACGTGGGGGCAGGCGCCGCTCCTCGACCAGCAGACGGGCGGCGGGATCGCCTGGAGCGTCGGCGAGATCCCGACCCTCGCGCTCGCCGTCGCCGTCGCGATCTCGTGGAGTAAGAGCGACGCGAAGGATCAGAAGCGACTCGATCGCAACGCGGACCGCACGAACGACGCGGAGCTCAACGAGTACAACGAGCGTCTCGCGCGCATGGCGGCCAACGACACCCGCTCCTAGCCCGCGAACTGTCACTCCGGAACAGTGTGAGGGGTGTCGGACTGTGCTGGAGTGACAGTTCGCGGGCTTCAGCGGAGGTCGATGTAGAGGGAGCCGTCGTCGCGGATCGTCATGAACGCCGAGAGGGTGAACGGAACGTCCTCGTCGAGGGTCGAGACCGTGCCGTCGAACAGTGACTTCACGTCGACGACGAGGTGCGCGGCTCCGTCCGTCGCCGGCATCTGCCAACCGGTGTCGCCCGGCTGGACCGCCACCACGGGGTAGGCCGCGATGGACCACACCGGTAGGTCGTCCACGCGATCGCGGATCACCATGCCGAACGGGCACCCGGTGGGCTGGAGGACCTGTTGCGTGGCGCAGTTGTCGAGGTAGCCGTCGATCTGGGTCTGGACCTCCCCGACGAAGTCCGGGGTGGCACTCGCGGTCACCTCGGCGTCGACGACGCTCGCGACCTCGGTCGTCGTCGCCGTCTCCACCGATGCCGCCAGGTAGGTGGTGTCGACGTCGAAGTCGACGCTGCCCGGCGTGAAGGTGAGGAGCGGGATGGTGGAGGTGAAGGCCCCCTCGGTCCCCTCCGCGACGCGGCGGGTGTCGAGCTCGAAGCCGTTCGCCCGGAACCCGGTCGTGTGTGCGACGGTCAGCTGGACGACGCTCAACGGGCTCGTCTCGAAGCGCCACGACGGGAACAGCCCGAAGGTGCGCTCGCCGCTCGTGATCGAGAACGCCGTGCTGTGCGGCTGACCCGCGAGTCGGTACGAGAAGGTCACCTCGTGGGCACCCGATGCGGTCGTGACGTCGGAGACGAGGCGCACGTTCTCGATCGTGCCGAGCGCCTCGCTCCGGAGCAGGGCGTCCGAGCTCTCGGCGGGCAGGCCCGCGTCGGCGAGTTCGGCGGAGCTCAGGGCGACCCCGGGCAACGCGAGCGCGGTCGCGGCGTCGTCGTCCGCGAGGGCGTCGAGGTACCCGCGCGCGAAGGAACCGGCGCCGTAGACGTCGCGGGCGACGGCCGACCAGGCGGAGAGAATGGCCGCGACGAGCAGCGCCGCGATGCAGAGCCACAGCACGACGGCGCGGACGAGGGCACCGCGCACCGTTCCCGGGCGTCGCAGCTCCCCACGTGTCGCGACATGGCTCATCCTGACATCCTAGGCGGGCACCTCGCGTAGGATTGGAGGGCGAAAACGGGAGGGAACCGAAGCATCATGAGCGTAGCCCTCTCCGCCGAGCAGCAAGCCGTCTTCGACCGCATCGAGAGCACCCGCGAGCATCTGTTCGTCACGGGTCGGGCGGGCACCGGGAAGTCGACGCTGCTCAACCACCTCGCCTGGAACACCTCGAAGCAGCTGGCCATCTGCGCCCCGACGGGTGTCGCCGCGCTGAACGTCGGCGGGCAGACGATCCACTCGCTGTTCCGCCTGCCGATCGGGCTCATCGCCGACCACACGATCGACCAGAACGATCAGACCCGCAAGCTGCTCAACTCCATCGACACCCTCGTCGTCGATGAGGTCTCCATGGTGAGCGCCGACCTCATGGACGCCATGGACCGGAGCCTCCGGCAGGCCCGGCAGCGGCCGCGCGAGCCGTTCGGCGGCGTGCAGATCGTCCTCTTCGGCGACCCGTACCAGCTCGCTCCCGTGCCGGGCAGCCTCGAGGAACGGGCGTACATCGCCGACACCTACCGCTCGTTCTGGTTCTTCGACGCCAAGGTGTGGTCCGAGACGCCGCTGCAGCTCGTCGAGCTCACGGAGATCCACCGCCAGCACGAGGCCGAGTTCAAGTACCTCCTCAACGGTGTCCGGCACGGCCAGGTCACCGCCGAGATGGCCGGCCGGCTGAACGGCATGGGCGCCAGGATCCCACCGGAGGACGGCGTCATCACCCTCGCGAGCCGCAACGACACCGTCGACCGCATCAACAAGGCGGCGCTCGCCAAGCTCGACGGCAAGCCGCTCACCGCCAACGCGGAGGTCTCGGGCGACTTCGGCGGGCGGGCGTTCCCCGCCGACGAGGCCCTCGACCTCAAGGTCGGTGCGCAGGTCATGTTCCTCCGCAACGACAGCGAGCGTCGCTGGGTGAACGGCACGCTCGGGACCGTGGTGAAGATCGACTCCACCGTCTGGGTCGAGGTCGACGGCGAGCAGTTCGAGGTCGAGCCGGCGACGTGGGAGAAGTATAAGTACTCCTACTCCTCGGTGACGAAGCAGCTGAAGCGCGACATCGTGGCCGAGTTCACGCAGTTCCCGCTGCGGCTCGCGTGGGCGGTCACCATCCACAAGTCGCAGGGCAAGACCTACGACCGCGCGATCGTCGACCTGGGCAGCCGCGCGTTCAGCCCGGGGCAGAGCTACGTCGCACTCAGCCGCATCTCGACGCTCGACGGTCTCTACCTCTCCCGGCCGCTGCGCCCGAGCGACATCATCGTCGACACCGACGTGAAGCGGTTCATGTCGGGGCAGTAGCGTCTCCGGTCTCGGCCGAAGCCGTCCGGTCCCTGAGCCTGTCGAAGGGCGACGTCGCAACGGTCGCATGTGCCCTTCGACAGGCTCAGGGACCGGGGTTGGGCTCAGGGACCGGGTTCGGGCTCAGGGACCGGGGTTGGGCTCAGGGATCGGCAGAGTTTGTGCGAGCGGGACCACATCCGAAGAACTACGATTATCGCTCATGACCTATGGACAAGCTCAGTGGCCGCAGCCCGGTCCGATCACCGCCTGGCGCACGCTCGAGCTGAACGCCAGCAAGCCGCCGTTCGCCGGATACTGGGGGTTCATCCCGCTCGTCGTCCGCATCGACGGCTTCGAACACCGCCCGACCTGGGGACCGTCGCAGTTCACGGTTCCGGCCGACCGGCCCGTGCAGGTCTCGTGCTCGATGGCGTGGCTGTGGGAGTTCGGCCGTGCCGACTACCTGCTGCAGCCCGGCGAGGCGCCGACGCTCGACTACATCGCCCCGGCGCAGCAGTGGGTCTCAGGCTCGCTCGCGCCGCGGGGTCAGGCGGTCATCAAGGGACGCGGCGTGCAGATCGCGATGTACGCCGTCCTCGCACTGGTCTTCGTCGCCATGTTCGGCGTGCTGGCGCTCTCGCTCGCCATGTCCTGATCGGACTTCCGCGGCCCGTGCCGCGCTGAATCAGCGGCCGGGTGGCGTGACCTCAGGTGCGGTCGACGGCCCGGAGCAGGATCGCGCCGAGTTCGGCCGGCTTGGTGAACTGCGGCCAGTGGCCCGTCGGGAGGTCGACGAACTCGACGTCCTGTAGCCGTGCCAGTTCCGCGACGTACGGGTGACCCTGTTCCATCAGGCCACGAAGCATCTCAGACGAGAACTCGCACGCGACCACCGTCGCCGGGACGGACAGGCGGCGGTCGTCGTCGGAGAGCTGCTGTCGGTCGACGGCGACGCCCTTCGGTTGCGGGACGGCTCTGGCCCGGAACTGTTCACGGAGCTCGTCGTCCAGGTCGACGAGGTCCTCCGCGTCGAACACCGTCCAGTCGGGTAGCGGGATCTCGGAGCCCGACGAGGGGAGTTCCTCGTTGATGCACGCGCCGTCGGCGAGTGGGCCCGAGTCGACGTACACGGCGCGGACGACGCGGTCAGGGCGGGCGTCGATCGCGGCGGAGATGATGGCGCCACCGCCGGAATGTCCGACGAGCACGACCGGCTCGGTGCCGGCGTCGATCTCGGCGACCACGGCGTCGACGTGGTCGCGGAGGCCGATGCCGGCGCGGCCGGCAGTGACGCTCTCGAGGCCGGGGAGGGTGAGCGGTCGGACCCGATGGCCTGCCGCTTCGAGCGGGGGTGTGACCGCGCTCCAGGAGGATGCGTCGAGCCAGAAACCGGGTACGAGGATGACGTCCATGCCCGAGATGCTACGCCGGGCCTGCGAGCGGCGGGAGGGGTGCTTCGCCGCCCGCAGTTCGTTCGCCCAAGAATGGGCGAATGAACACCCATTCGCCCAAGAATGGGCGAATGGACGGACGGGTCAGGCGACGGCGGTCGCTGCGGCCTTCGCGGTCGCGAGGTCGCGGAAGAGGTCGGTGTTGAAGCGGTACGCCACCATGACCTCGTCGATCACGCGGGACTGCTCCTCGTCGTCCCACGGCACGGCGTCGAGCTGCTCGCGGTAGGTGTCCTTGAACTCGCGCGGCTTCGCGATGTCGCCGAAGAGGTAGAAGCCGACACCGTTGGTGTCGAAGCCGAACTGGCGCTGCATCAGCGTGCGGATGATCTGCCCGCCCGAGAGATCACCGAGGTACCGGGTGTAGTGGTGCGCGACGAAGCCGCCGGGCCAGACGGCGCCGACCTCATTGATCCGTGCCACGTACCGGGCGGTGGTGGGGAGCGGGGTGATCTGTTCGCGCCAGTCCGGACCGATGAGGAACTCGAGGTCCTGCACGATGGCGGGAAGCCGCGTCAGCTTGTCGCTGATGAACGGAGCGGCGACGGCATCGGCGCGCATGCGGTCGGCTGCGGCCTCGAGGGCCTCGTAGATGAAGAAGTGCTGCGCGACGAGGGCGACGTAGTCCTCCTTCGAGCCCTTCCCGGTCATGAGGTCGCTCATGAAGTCCGCCCCCTCGCTGGAGGCATGGCCGGAGGACGTGCGCTCGCGCAGGGCCTGGGAGAAGGGGATCACAGTGCTCATGTCGGACTCCGCGTCGGCTGGCTCGGTAAGGGTTGCCTAAGTGTAACGGGCCGGGCTCGAGAACGGGAGGGTGGATCTGTCGCTGTGGAGGGAATCAGTGGCTGCTGTGCAGGGAACCGTGCGGGACCGCGAACGCCCCTGCGTTGGTCTGCGCCAGCGCCGGTGTCGTGAGCGCCGCCACGACCGCTGCCCCGGCGAGCAGGGTGAGCACGTACCGTCCCGTGCTCGGCTCGCGATGTGGCCGACGGTTCGCGCGCGTCACCAGGGCGTCGAGCTCGAGTTCGTCCGGCGCCGTCGATGCGAGGGTGACCCGCCGGAGTCGCCGTGCGAGCACCCCGGCGACGACGAGCAGCAGGACCGTGGATGACAGGGTCGGCAGGAACGGGGGCACGGTCGTGACGCCGAGGGAGGCGAGTCCGTACAGCGCCACCCAGACGACGACCGTGCCCACCGCGCCGGCGAAGGACGCTCGGAGGCCCGGCACCCGGTCGCGGACGAGGACCACGACGGACCACAGCAGTGCGGCGACGCCCAGGGTGACGAGCGGGATCGCGCCCACGGGGGAGGACCCGGCACCGGTCGCGATCAGCACGAGACCGGCACCGAGTGTGCACATCGCGAGCAGGCTGTTCGAGATCGACGTCGTCCCGGAGCGGACCGCTGTGCCGGCGCCCGCCCGGGCGTCCTGACGTTCGACGGAGACCGACATGTCAGGCCGTCGCCACCCGGTGCGTGCGCTTGTCCGCAGCCAGTCCGGCACCGAGCAGCACCACGGCGCTCGCGAGGTGGAGGAAGTGGTCGGCCGTGTTGAGCGCGAGGATGTTCAGCGCGGAACCCACGATGAAGAAGCCGACGACACCGAGCAGGAGGTAGAACCCGCCGACCACCGTGTTGACGGTCTTGGCCGCGACGACGTTCGAGAGCCCGGCGATGAGCAGGGCCGCGCCGATGAGGACGTGCGCGATGTTGTGCAGCGGGTTGACCTCGAAGATCCCGAGGAGGAGGCCACCCTCGGTGGTGAGGACGGGCAGGCCGCCGGCGACGATCCCGCCGAGGAGTCCGACGACCACGTAGACCGCGCCGAAGACGGCGGCGAGGAGCCGGTTGGGTGAGTGGAGCATGGAAGCCTCCTGAGTTCGGTCGAGCCTCGGGCTGATCCGAGGCGTGAGGTGATTCGGAGGTCGGCCGCTTCTCGGTTTGGTCCCGGCGACCGTTCAACCATTCGTCCGATTTCTGCGTCTGGTATTCCAGTTGTAGGCTGACCCGGTCCAGTTGAAAGGTCCCCTCATGCTCCTGCATCCTGCACGCGCCGCACGGCGTGCCACTGCCGCCGCCGCGCTGGCCCTCGTGAGCGTGTTGGCCTCACCGGCCGCACCGGCGCTCGCCGAGTCGCCCCGGTCCGTTCCGGTGGAGCCCGCCGGCACGGTCGCCGACGCGAACATCGTGGACGTCCTGAACGCCCGCTACGCGGACACCGCCATGTCCTGCGACGGTGGCGAAGCCGCCTACTTCTGCAACGGCGTCGTCGTCCGCACCACCTCGACGGTGCTCCCGACCCCGCTCCAGATCTCCCGCGACGGCGCCTCGTTCAGCTACTTGCGGGCGGATCTCGGCATCGAGACGCTCTGGCCGGCCGCGTCTGCCGGAATGATCCTGCAGCCGTGGGCCGACCAGGAGTCGCAGATGCGGCTCCGGTGCGCGTTCCCCTCCGACGCCGCGACCAACACCCGACCGGACAGCTGCGACCGCTCGACCGTCGAGGTGGAGTACGGCAATCCCGAGGGCAGTAGTGCCCCATGCCTGGAACAGGGCATCGACTCCGGCGTCGCCTGGTCGCGGCACTTCGACAGCCTCGAGTGGAAGAACGGCAACTGTGCCTTCGGGGCGGATCTCGACGGGTTCGCCGCCTCATTGGAGATGCGCGCGCTCCTCCCGGTGGACGACTACCTGGACGCCCTGTGGAACGAGGTCGTGGTCGGTGCGTGGACCGTCGAGAGCACGCCGGAGCTGCCGGTCGAGGCGTTCTTCTTCATCGAGGGGAAGCCCGGCGGCCTGGAAGCCGCGGAGGCGCTGCAGGACGAGTTCGCGGCATTGAGCGGGCGGATCGTCCCGATCGTCGGGATCGACTTCGACCGGGAGGCGCCCTTCATCCCGGTGCCGTCGTCCGAGCTGTCGGTGACGTCACCAGCCGCGCAGGTCGGAGAGGCGCGGCCCGAGTTCGCCGGCCGGGCGACGCCCGGATCCTCGGTCGTCGTGCTCGATGCCGCCGAGCGGACGGTCTGCGCCGCCGCGGCCACCGATCGAGGCCGATGGTCGTGCACCCCCGACGCCGCGTTCGCTCCCGGCACGCACGAGGTGTCCGTCGTCGAGACGTCGACGGCCGGCGTCGTGTCCGTCGCCCACGCCTTCGAGTACCTCGTCAACGCGGCCCCCCGGATCATCTCCCCGGCCGCCGGGGAGCGGATCGTCGGCGAGCGCGTCGTCGTCACGGGTGAGGCCGAACCGTCGAAGTTGATCGAGGTGCGCGAGGCGGGGAGCTTCCTCTGTCTCACCTTCTCGACCCCGACCGGAACGTTCAGCTGCACGGTCGAGGCCGTCGGCGTGGGCGAGAAGCGGTGGACGGCCACGGCGAACGCCGGTGTCGCCACGAGCCCGGCTACCGAGTTCTCGTTCTTCGTCGCGCTCGAGGACGAGACCGGGCCGGTCACTCCTGAGGACCCGGGCACGCCTGTCGAGCCGCCGGTCACGCCGGTCGACGGCGGCGCTGGACCGGTCGCTGATACCGCTGGTCCCGCGGAGTCGGACCTCGCCCGCACGGGGGTCGGTGCCGGCGGCACGCTCTGGGCTGCGGGGCTCCTCCTGCTCGCCGGCCTGGTGCTCGTGACGCTGCGCGTCGGCCGGTCCCG
>NZ_JACYTW010000090.1:0-10056 GCF_014841395.1 Plantibacter sp. CFBP 13570
TCGTCGGCGGCGGCTGCGACGGTCTCGGCGTCGCCGGTGGACGTCGACTCCAGGACGATCGACTCGGCCGGTTCGGCGGACGTGTTCGGCGCGGCTGCGGCCTCGGGCGCGCGGTCGGTGCCGGAGAAGACCGCGGCGAACTGCTCGGTCGGGGTGGGCTCGGCGGCGCGCACCCAGTCCGAGGTGGGCTCCGCCGCAGGAGCCTCGGAGGCCGGAGCCTCGGCCGACGGGGCCTGGTAGGCGCCGTACTGCTGCGTGGCCTGGGCGCCCTGGGTCGGCTGCGTGCCGTAGCCGCCGGTCTGGCCACCCGCGTACTGCGAGGTGTCGTAGGCGGCCGTCTGTCCGTACTGTGCGGGGTCGTACACCGGCGCCTGGCCGGTCTGACCCGCCTGGTACGGGTGCTGCTCGTAACCGCTCTGACCGGCGTACGGTGCCTGCGCGGGGTTCGGCTGCGAGGCGGCCTCGCGAGCGGCAGCGCGCTGCTGCTGCTGGTTCACGAGGCGCGCGACCTCGGCGTCGATGGCGTCCTCGGTGATGTGCTTGGACGGACCGTAGGCGTCGAGTCCGACGAAGACCAGGGCGATGCCCATCACGAAGATCGGCCAGATCGGCCAGAAGTATCCCCAGGCGCCGGTGAGGAGCCAGATGACGATCAGGAGGACGGAGACCGCACCCCAGACGGCGAGAAACTGCTTGAAATCGTGCTGCGCCTTCAGGCGCTTCTTGGCGGCAACGCGGAGTTCGTCGGTGTTCATCCGTCCAGGCTAGTCTCCGCCCAGCGAGAACTCCATTTGCCGACACTCGTCTGAGAGATCACCCAGCCGTGAGGTGCTGGAGCGACGGCGAACCGCCGATGCAGGCGCGCGCCGGAACGGTGGGAAGGGCGCGCCTACGCGCCCTTCGCCTCACCGTCGGCGTACTTCTCGGCGTATTCAGCCCACTTGGCGATCTCGTCGTCGTAGCTCTCGTCGACGCCCGTGCCCGGGTGGTCGACGGAGTGCCCCGTGAGCTCGCGCTCGAGCGCGTTGTAGTTCACGTCCGGGCTGAACGACTTGAGCTCACGAGCGATCTTCGTGTGCTTTGCCTTTTGACGGCCACGACCCATGCGAGACCCCCTCATGATTTTCTGACCGGCCGCGCTTGCGGGGCGTCCGGGGCTTTCGCCTACCAGGGAACGATAAAGACTAGCGTTGAGCTTACCATGCCGCCCGTGGACGGGGCGCTCGTACGGAGACGGTCTGCCGGGCACCGATGCCGACACCGCGACGGAACGGGGCTGGGCCAGGACGTCGAGTGGTGGGACGATGGACCCATGACCGGAACCCTGCACATCACCGGAGATGCGGACGCCGACCGCCTGTTGTCGACCGACCCGCTCGCCCTGCTCGTCGGCATGCTGCTCGATCAGCAGGTGCCGATGGAGACCGCGTTCGCCGGCCCGCTGAAGATCAGCGACCGCCTCGGTTCCTTCGACGCGGCCACGATCGCGCGGGAAGAACCCGAGGCGTTCGCCTCCCTCTTCAAGACGAGTCCCGCCGTGCACCGGTTCCCGGGTTCCATGGCCGGCCGGGTGCAGGGGCTCTGCGCCGCGATCGTCGACGACTGGGACGGCGACGCGGAGGCGATCTGGACGCGCGACGCGCCCGACGGCCCGGAGATCCTGAAGCGCCTGCTCGCCCTGCCGGGGTTCGGTGAGCAGAAGGCGAAGATCTTCCTCGCGCTCCTCGGCAAGCAGTACGGGCTCGACGCGGCCGACTGGCGGAAGGCCTCGGCGCCTTACGGCGAGGACGGCAGCCTCCGGTCCGTCGCCGACATCGTCGACCCGGAGTCGCTCGCGCAGGTGCGGGCGGCGAAGCAGGCTGCCAAGGCTGCCGCGAAGCGCGCGAAGGGGGAGTGACGACATGAGCGAAGCGCAGCGGGGTACCGCGATCGTGGTCGGTGTCACGCCGGGGCAGCCCGACACCGTGCTCGTCGAGGCGGCGTCGTTCGCGCAGGCCTTCGCCTGCCGGCTCGTCCTCGCTCACGTCGACGCGAGCCGGTTCGTCGTGGTCGAGAACGTCGACGGCACCGTCACGTCGTTGCCGTTCGACGCAGATCTGCACGACTTCGACCCGGAGCCCGCCGATCCCGGCCTGGAGGCGACGGCGCACCGTCTCCTCGACGACACCGGCGTCGTGTGGGAGCTGACCCAGCTCGCCGGTGACCCGGCTCGTGCCCTCGGTCGACTCGCCGATTCGGTGTCCGCCCGGGCGATCATCGTCGGGACCCGGGAGCGGGGCCTCCGGAAGGGCATCCTCGAGTTCTTCAACGGTTCCGTCGCCGCGACGCTGGCCCATCGGCAGGCGCGTCCGGTGATCGTGGTCCCACTCGCGCCGAGCGCCACCGACGAACCACTCTGGGACGCCTCCGCCGGCGACCTGCGGTGACGGCCGCTCCGACGGGGACACGGGCTCCGCACCTCCAACCCGCCACGATCGCGATGGTCGCGCTCGGTGGCGCGATCGGGACGGGCGCCCGCGAGGCGATCTCCCTCGCGGTCCCGCCGATCGGTGGTGTCCCGGTGGCCATCCTCGGCATCAACGTCGTCGGCGCCTTCCTGCTCGGTCTCCTCCTCGAGTCGCTGCTCCGACGCGGGCCCGACGTAGGCCGTCGACGCGATCTCCGCCTGTTCTTCGGCACCGGCGTCCTCGGCGGCTTCACGACGTACAGCGCGCTCGCGGCCGACAGCAGTGTCCTCCTCATCGAGGGGAGCGCGCTCGTGGGAGTGCTGTACGCGGTGGGGAGCGTCGTGCTGGGCGTCCTGGCGAGCTGGAGCGGCATCGTCCTCGCCCGACGGATCGGCGGTGGCCACTCGTGACGCCGTGGCTCTTCCTCGCGATCGCGGCGGCCGGCGGTGTCGGTGCCGCGGCCCGCTTCGTCGTCGACGGCCTGGTCCGCTCCCGCGTGGGTGGTGCGTACCCCTGGGGGACGACCGTCATCAACGTCAGCGGGTCGCTCCTGCTCGGCCTCGTCACGTCGCTGGCCCTCGGCGGGGTCGTCGACGAGGCGTGGCGGCTCGTCCTCGGGGGTGGCCTGCTCGGTGGGTACACGACGTTCAGCACCGCGAGCATCGAGACCGTCCGGCTGCTCCACGACGGACGTTCCCGGGCCGGATTGACGAACGCGTTGGGCATGCTCGTCGCGTCGGTCGTCGCAGCCCTGGTCGGCTACGGGCTCGGTTCGCTCCTCGCCTGACCGCCCGTTCGCCCAAATACGGGCGAATGAGCGTTCGTTCGCCCGAAGATGGGCGAACGGACACGGCGGCTACGCCTCGAAGCGGCGGTTGTGGCGGAGGTTCAGCACGATCGGGATCCCGAGGGCGATGATGAGCAGCAGGATGCTCCAGAAGCCGATCTCCGACCACAGCAGGAAGACGCCGAAGACGCCGAGTCCGCCCGACAGCCCGCGCAGGATGATCGTGAACTGCGGGAGTCGCTGCGGGCGGCCCTGCCACATCGGCAGCGGCGAGTCGGGGTTCGCGGCGATGAGACGGACCATCGACAGCGTCCCGAAGACGGCCGCGAGGAACAGCAGCGAGAGACCCCAGGTGAACATGTCCCCAGTCTGTCAGTCTGCGACAACTCCCTCACGCCGTCGCCGGAGCGCGTGGCCGATCAGGAGCGGGGCTGCCCCGTGTTGCGGTCGATGTGCGGCTTCCGCTCGATCGGCTTCTTGACGCGGACGATCTCGCCACGTCGTTCCTGGCCGGGCAGCGGCCGTGACCGACGTCCGTAGATGAGCTCCGAGGAGTCGAGCAGCCAGGGCACGAGGGCGACGGTCACGCCGTGGACGAGCATGATCTGGTTGCGGATCCGCGATGCCCGCCGGTTGTGGAGGAGGCTCTCCCACCAGTGCCCGACGATGTACTGCGGCATGTAGACCGTCACGACCTCGGCGCCGTGCTCAGCACGGTGCGCCTTGATGTACTTCGCGAGCGGCATCGCGAACTCGCGGTACGGCGACTCGAGGATGACGAGCGGCACGTGGATGTTCTGTTCGATCCACTGCTGCTCGAGCAGTTTCGTGGCCTCCGGATCGATCGACATGTGGACCGCTTCGAGGCTGTCGTGCTTGGCGGCGATCGCGTAGTCCAGCGCCTTGAGGATCGGCTTCTGCATCTTGCCGACGAGGACGATCGCGTGGTCGCCGGTCGCGCCGAAGGTCGTGGTCGGGTCGACTTCGACCTCCTTCTCGACGTCGCGGTAGTAGCGGTTCACGCCGAGCATGAGGACGAAGAGGATCGGCATGAGCACGAAGACGAGCCAGGCGCCGTGGGTGAACTTCGTGATCGTCACGACGATGAGGACGCTCGCGGTGAGCAGGGCGCCGAACGCGTTGATCGCGAGGCCGCGGTAGACGGAGCCGCGGTTGTCGCAGCCCTCCCGCAGCATCCGCAGCCAGTGCTTCACCATGCCTGTCTGGCCCAGCGTGAACGACACGAACACCCCGATGATGTACAGCTGGATGAGCTGGGTGAGGTTCGCCTGGTAGACGACGAGGATCGCGCACGCGGCGAGGCCCAGGATGATCATGCCGTTCGAGAACACGAGGCGGTCGCCACGGGTGTTGAGCGACTTGGGGGCGTAGGAGTCGCGCGCGAGGACGGCGCCGAGCAGCGGGAAGCCGTTGAACGCGGTGTTGGCCGCGAGGAGCAGGACGCACGCGGTCGCCGCCTGGATGAGGAAGAACGGGATGCTGTTCGCGCCGAACACCGCGGTCGCGACCTGCGCCATGAGGCTCGGCTGCGGCGTCGTCGCGCAGTCCGCGAACCCTTCGAGGTGACAGGCGTTCTCGGCGTAGTGCACGCGGGAGATGAGGGCGAGCGCGGTGAGGCCGACGAACAGCACGATCGCGGTGCCGCCCATGAGGACCAGCGTCTTCTGGGCGTTCTTGATCTGCGGGCGACGGAACGCCGGGACGCCGTTCGAGACCGCTTCGACACCGGTGAGCGCTGAACAACCGGAGGAGAAGGCGCGCAGGAGGAGCAGGATGAACGCCGCTTGGGTGAGGCTCTCGCCCTGCACGGTGAACTCGGCGCTCGACGCGACCGGGGCGTCGCCCATGAACGTGCGGGCGAGTCCGGCGACGATCATGACGAGCACGCTCGCGATGAAGAAGTAGGTGGGGATCGCGAAGGCCTTGCTCGACTCCCGCACGCCACGGAGGTTCACGGCCATGAGGACGAGGACGAATCCGACGGCCAGCTCGACGCGCCACGGGTTCAGCCCGGGGATCGCGGAGATGATGTTGTCGACGCCCGAGGCCACCGACACGGCGACCGTGAGGACGTAGTCCACCAGGAGAGCGGAGGCGACCACGAGGCCGGCCTTCTCGCCGAGGTTCCGGTGGGCGACCTCGTAGTCGCCACCACCCGACGGGTACGCCTTGATGAGCTGCCGGTAGCTCGCGACGACCACGACGAGCAGGATCACGACGCACGCCGCGACCCACGGCGCGAAGCTCAGGAAGGCGAGCCCGCCGAGCGTGAGGATCATGAGGAGTTCCTGCGGCGCGTACGCCACGCTCGACAGTGCGTCGCTCGCGAAGATCGGCAGCGCGAGCCGTTTGGGGAGGAGCTGGCCCTCCAGGTTCTCGGTCGGCAGCGGGTCCCCGATCAACCAGCGTTTTGCCGATCGTGGTTCTGTCCCGGGCTCTCGACCCTCAGTTGTCACGAGCGGCGATATTACTCCTTCGGGAACCGGAGTCAAGCGGGGATGAGCTGGATGGACAGGCATCGTCACCCGACCGTGACGCAGTGTTCATCGAGCGGGGGAGTGGCGGACCAGGATGGTCGACCAATATCCTGATCGACGGCTGTTGCTTGGCTGTGAGCCCGGACAGTCGCTCGTGATCGACCACCCACCTCAAGGACCCTCATCGTGACCGCTCGCCGTCGTCTCCTCCCGCTCGCCCTTGCCGCCCTCGCCGCGGCCCTGACGCTCTCCGGTTGCAGTGTCGTGGAGGGCATCCTCCCGAAGCCAGCCGAGACCCGGGACGCGCATTCCGGTGAGATCGTCGGTGGAGGCACGACGGACGTCTTCACCCTCTCGGTCGGCGACTGCCTGAACGACGAGTCGTCGTCCGACGAGGTCACGGAGGTGCCGACCGTGCCCTGTTCCGAGCCGCACCAGTACGAAGTGTACGGCGAGGTCACGCTGACCGGCGACGAGTGGCCCGGCGAGGAAGCCGTCACGCAGCAGGCCGACGACGGTTGCTACGCGCAGTTCCAGGCGTTCGTCGGGATCGTCTACGAGGACTCCAGCCTCGAGTTCAACTACTACACGCCGACCGAGGCCAGCTGGAACGGGGTGGACGACCGGCTCGTCACCTGCGTGATCTACGACTCCGCGGCGACCACGGGCTCGCTGGCCGGCGCGGCACGGTAGGTCGACCGCGCGCGCAGCACCGACGGGACCGCCCGACTCCAGAGTGGGGTCGGGCGGTCCCGTTTCTCGGCCCTGAATCCGGGGCTACGCACAATTCATGACAACTCATATGTCATATACTGGATTGCTTCGGCCTGAGCGCTGCCGAGCGCCATTCACGTTCCCTCCGGACAAGGACCTCCCATGACCTCCCATCGCTTCCTCCCTGCCATCACCGTCTCCATGGCGGTCGCCGCAGTACTGACCCTCTCCGGCTGCAGTGCTATCGAGGGCATCCTCCCCAAGCCGGCGGAGACGCGCGACCCGCAGTCCGGAGAGATCCTCGAGGGCGGCGCGACCGACGTGTTCACCATCGCGGTCGGCGACTGCCTGGACGACTCGTCGACCGCCGACGAACTCACCGAAGTACCGACCGTGCCGTGCTCCGCGGATCACGACCTCGAGGTCTACGCCGACTTCGAGCTGGAGGGCGACGAATGGCCGGGCGACGAGGCCGTCACCTCGGAGGCGGACGCCGGGTGCCTGGCGCAGTTCGAGCGCTTCGTCGGTATCCCGTTCGAGGAGTCGGCACTCGACTACAGCTTCTACTGGCCGACCGAGGAGAGCTGGGACCAGCTGGATGATCGGCTCGTCAGCTGTCTGATCTTCGACACCGCGCCGACGGCCGGGTCGCTCTCCGGCGCCGCCCGCTGACGCGGCGACGACGACGTGCCCGCCTCCAGACGGGAAGGCGGGCACGTCGTCGTCGATCGTCAGGAGCCGCTGAGCCGCTCCCGCAGGCGGTCGCGGACGGCGACGAGGTCGGCACGCAGGGCCGACACGGTGTCGTCGTCGAGCGCGCCTCCACGGGCGACGTGCTCGCGGAGTTCGGCTCGGACCGCCTGGCGGAACTCGTTGATCGACACGTCGGTCTCGTGGAGCGCCAGGCGTCCCTGCACCTTCTGGTCGGCGCTCTCCTCGGCGGTCGACGTCCAGCTCGGACCGGGCTTCGCGGACTGCTTCGCCTCGCGCGCGGCTGAGGCGAGATCGGCCCGGAGGCTCTTCATGGCCGCCGTGACCCCGCTACGGACCTCGTCGGCGATACGACGGACGGAATCGGTGAGCTGGTCCTCGATGCCGTCGAGCTCGCCCGCCCGTGCTGCGAGCTCCGCCCGGCCCGCCTCGGTGATCTCGTAGACGGTCTTCCGGCCGTCACTCGTCTTCGTGACGAGTCCCTCCTCTTCCAGCTTCGCGAGGCGCGGGTAGATGGTGCCGGCGCTCGGGCTGTAGGTGCCACCGCTCCGGTCGGTGAGTGCCTGGATGAGTTCGTAGCCGTGCTTCGGCGACTCGTCGAGCAGGCTCAGGAGGTACAACCGCAGGCTGCCATGGGCGAAGACGGGGCTCATGCGCCTGCCTCGCTCCCTGCGGTGGTGGCCGCGCCCGCCGGCTCGGCAGCCGGGCGGCGGAGGACGGTCACCGCGCCGCCGACGGTGTTCATGCGCACCTCGGCGAACTGTCCGGACAGGGCGCCGGTGTGCGAGTTGTACCCGCCACCGCGCAGCCCCTTCAGGACGACGCCGTCGATCGCCAGGCGTCCGCCGACCGAGTTCGCCGTGTAGCGGGCGGCGAGTTCCTCGTCGAGACGGACCGTGATCGCGCCGCTCACGGTGTTCAGGTCGAGCTGTTCGCATGCACCGTGGATGTCGAGGAGCAGGTCGGAGGAGACGCCGTCGATCGAGGCGCGCGTGATGTCGCCGGAGACGGTGACGTCGCCCGAGACCGTGTGCGCCTGGATGCGACCCGTGTGGTTCTGGACCGTGAGCTCGCCGCTCACGGAGTTGAGGTCGAGCCGTCCGGTCATCCGGTCGGCCACGAGGTCGCCGGACACCGTGTTGAGCTTGGCGTCTGCGGTGAGGCCTGCGACCAGTCCGCTGGCGCTGACCACGCCGAACGTCAGGGCGATGTCGCGGGGGACGAGGACGCTGACCTGGGCCGTGGCGCGATTGGCGCCGAAGTTCGAGAACACTTCGAGGAAGTTGTCCCAGCGCAGCTGCGGGTGGTCGATCTCGGCGACGTCGCCGTCGATGGTGATCTTGAGGTCCTTGCCGGTGACGGCCCCCACCTCGATGCGGGCGCCGGGCTCGTCGTGTCCGATGATGTCGACCTGGCCGCCGATGAGGCCGACCTTGAGTCGTCTCACGAGTTCGAGGTCGATGATGCGGCTCTCGCCGGGAGCGATGATCCACTTCTCCTGTGCCATGGTGCGGTTCCTTCCGAGTGATCGCGATATATCGCGTTGAACTGGAATTCACGATATATCGCGTTTCGGCGCGTGGCAACCCCCGGAACCTCCGGGATCACCCTGAGTCGACCCTGGGATCGGCGTACGGACGGTCGTCGCGGCGCACGTCGGTCTGCAGCGGCGGAGGCTCAGTACCAGGGAGCGATGGCCAGGTCGTCGGGGACGGACCCCTCGCCGCTCGGTGGCCCACTGCCGTCGAGGCAACTGGATCCCGCCGGGACCTCCGAGTGCGCCGACCACGGGTCGTCGGCCTCCAAATGGAAGGGCACGTACCCGACGAGCTTCGAGGATGGAGGCCTCACCTCGGCCTCGAGCGCAGCGGTGAAGTCGTCGAACTCCTTCGTGGCGTACACCGTCGCGCCCTCCAACCCCGACGACGGATCCAGCTCGCAGGAGACGGCCACCGGTCGCCACCCTGCGTCGCGCAGCTGGGCCAACATGGCGGTGGCGGCAGGCCAGGCGGGTCCGCTCGCTCCTGGTTCCGCGGTCACGTCCGACGGCCAGAGGTCCTCGACCGTGATCGCCCCGCGTTGCACGCTGACGTTGGCAGAGGTGTCCGGAACCCGTGGCCCGGTGACGCTGCCGTCCGTGAAGAGCGGATCATCGGCCAACGCGGTGAGCCGGGCGTGGTCGGTCTCGTCGGCCACGACGGGTGTCGCCGACAGGCCGCATCCCGTACAAGCGAGCGCGGCGACGAGGATCGTCAGCGACACGGTCGCGAGGCGACGATGGATCTGCTGCATGACGGTTCCCTCCGCGGCGCCCGAGCGGACGCGTCACCCTCACCGTAACCGACACCCCGGCGTGCGCCACGTCCGACGCCCGACGGGTGATGGGGAGTGCTGCCCATCGTCTTCCGGAGCCGGCGGGGACAAGGTGGAACCATCGGATCAGGCGCCTCACCGGGATCGACCGGGCAGCGCGAACAGCACCGGAGAGCGGGGACCCATGAGTGGCACGATAGAGGTGGACGACGCGGGCCTGGCGGCGGTCGTCCAAGCGGTGGGTGGGGCGGCCACGAGCGCGACGGGGGTCTTCTCGACCTGCCTCGACACGTCGTTCCTTGACGAGCAGGTGGCTGCGAACGCCGCCGCCTTCGAACTGACGTGGCGGACCGAGATGACGGAGGCGGGCAAGACGCTCGACGACTTCGCACGGTGGATGCAGAACGTCGCGGACACGATGGCCGGCACGGACGCGGCGCTCGCCAAGGACGCCTCATGACCGCGCCGCCGCCGCAGGCTCCGCCACCCACGGCGGTCCCGTCCGATCGTCGTGACGCGGCCGAGCGGGCCGCGACCGGCGCGCGGGTCGCGTCGCTGGCCGCGGAACTCCGAGGAGCCGGCGTCC
>NZ_JACYTW010000091.1:0-9728 GCF_014841395.1 Plantibacter sp. CFBP 13570
CCACGCCGATTCCGCGGCGCTCGCGTCACCGCACCGCGCCGGGCCCCACAGACCCGCGCTCGGGTCAGCGCACCGCGCCGGCGTCACCGACGAGGAGGGCCCAGGCGCGCTCGAGGTCACCGGCCATGTCGACGGAGGGGTCGAGCGTCCACTGCACCTGCAGCCCGTCGGCGAGGGCGACCATGACGCGCGCCACGTGATCGGGATCGATGCCCGCGGCGACCCGCCCGGAAGCCTGGCGATCCCGGACGACGTCGGCGATGCTCCGGCGCACCGCCGTGACGTGATCGACGAAGAACCCGCGCACCGGGTGTTCCGCATCTCCGGCGGCCGCCGCCATCGTCAGGTACAACTCGACGAGGCCCGGGACATCGCTGTTGTGCCGCATGACGGCGACCAGACCCTCGATCGCGTCCTGCGACCCGGCCGCGGCGAACTCCTCGTAGTCGACGGCGTCGCGCTCCCGCAGGATCGCCGCGAACAGGTGTTCCTTGGATTCGAAGTAGTGCATGAGCCCCGGCAGACTGACGCCGACCTCACGCGCGACCTCACGGAGCGACGTGCCGCGGTAGCCCTCTCGCGCGAACACCGCGAGCGCGACGCGCAGGATCTCCTGCCGGCGCGCAACACCTTTCGCGTAGGAGCCCCGTGCCGTCATGTGCCGATTGTAGGGCCGCACGACGTCGGCGGTGGGCGGGATTCCCCCACCCACCGCCGACGCTGACACGTCCACAACTCAGGACGGTTCCGGCGCGCCGTTCGGCGATCACCGCGAGCGCGGCAGACCCGCCGCGATCGTCCTGAGTTGCGAACGTCGAGACCCCTGACTCGCAGACTGGAGCCCGCAGCCCGCTTCCCGACTCAGGCGCCGAGTGCGACCGCCGTCCACGACACAGGCGGGAGCGTGATCGTCAGGGTGCCGTCGGCGAGCGACGCACTCTCGTTCGCGACGAGGCCGACGCGCTCGCGGTCGTCGATCGTGTTCTTCGCGTAGACGTCCTCGTCGTGGATACCGTTCGCCTCGACGATCGAACCGACGCCGAGCGCCGAGACGTCGACGGTCACCGTGATCGCCTCGTCCTGGTGGCGGTTCACGAGGAACACGGCCGCGGTCCCGGCCTCGGCGTCGTACGTCGCGACCGAGTCGACGAGCGGTGCGTCACCGTGGACCTTCGTGGTGTAGCTGCCGACCTCGATGCGCGGCGCGAGTACGACACCCGACGCGAGTCGGCTGGTGACCGAGAACGGGAAGAACGTCGTCTGCCGCCAGGCGCCACCACCCGGCTCGGTCATGATCGGGGCGATGACGTTCACGAGCTGCGCGAGGCTTGCGGAACCGACGCGGTCGCTGTGCTTGAGCAGCGTCATGAGCAGGTTGCCGAACACGACCGCGTCGGCGACCGAGTAGACGTCCTCGATGAGGCGGGGCGCGTAGGCCCACTCCTCGATCGTGCCCTCGATCGCGTTCCACTCGTCGAGGTACCAGACGTTCCACTCGTCGAACGAGAGCTGGATCTGCTTGTCGGAGTGGCGCTTGTGCTGGACGTGGTCGGCGGCCGCGACGACCGTCCGGATGAAGTACTCCATGTTGAGGGACGACGCGAGGAACGACCCGAGGTCGCCGTCGCGCTCCTGGTAGTACGCGTGGCAGGAGATGTAGTCCACCGAGTCGAAGCTGTGCTCGAGGACGGTGCGCTCCCAGTCACCGAAGGTCGGCATCGAGGAGCTCGACGAACCACAGACGACGAGTTCGAGCTTCGGGTCGACCATCTTCATCGCCGAGGCGGTCCGGGCCGCGAGCTTGCCGTAGTCGTCGGCCGACATGGCGCCGACCTGCCACGGCCCGTCCATCTCGTTGCCGAGACACCACATGCTGATGCCGTAGGGCTCGGGTGCACCGTTCGCGATCCGCTGGTCGGACAGCGCGGTGCCGCTCGGGTGGTTCGTGTACTCGAGGAGGTCGAGCGCTTCGAGCACCCCGCGCGTGCCGAGGTTGACCGCCATCATCATCTCGCTGCCGGTGAGCTTGCACCACTTCGCGAACTCGTCGACGCCGACCTGGTTGGTCTCGAGCGAGTGCCAGGCCAGGTCGCGGCGCACGGGGCGGTTCTCGCGCGGCCCGACGCCGTCCTCCCAGCGGTAGCCGGAGACGAAGTTGCCGCCGGGGTAGCGGATGGTGCTCGTGCCGAGCTCCGTGACGAGGTCGACGACGTCGCCGCGGAAGCCGTCGGCGTCGGCGGTGGGGTGGCCGGGCTCGTAGATGCCGTCGTAGACGCAGCGTCCCAGGTGCTCCACGAACGAGCCGAAGATCCGGCGGTTGACGGGGGCGACCGTGACGTTCGGGTCGATGGCGATGCGTGCGGTGGTCATGACGGGAGGTGTCCTTCGTTCGGGCCGGAGTCGGCCGTGGCGTGCGGTGCTGGTCGTTCGTGCGTTGCGTGGGCGGTCGTGGTGTCGATGATGTCGCGGAGTTCCCGGTCGGGGCGACGCCGCGGCGGCGCGTCTGTGGAGCGGCTCACTTCACGCTGCCGAGGGAGAGCCCACCCTGCCAGTACCGCTGCAGGGAGAGGAAGGCGATGATGAGCGGCACGATCGAGATGAACGCACCGGTGACGATGAGGTTCCACACCTGCTCGCCGCCGGCACCCGCGTTCGACAGTGCCGTCCAGTTGTTCAGTCCGACCGTCACGGGAAGCAGGTTCGGGTCGCTGAGCACCGCCAGCGGCAGGAAGAAGTTGTTCCACGTGCCGACGATCGAGAGCAGCAGCACCGTGACGATCGCCGGGCGCAGCAGCGGGAGGGCGACCTGGAAGAAGGTCCGCAGCTCCCCCGCGCCGTCGACCCGTGCAGCATCGAGGATCTCGTCCGGGATGGCGTCCTGGGTGTAGATGCGCATGAGGTAGACGCCGAACGGGCTGAGCAGTGACGGGAGGATCACGGCCCAGATCGTGTTGACGAGGCCGACCTGGCTGAGCAGGACGAAGGTCGGGATGACCAGGGCCGTGAGCGGGACCATGACCGCGCCGAGCAGCAGGTTGAAGAACAGCGAGCGACCACGGAACCGGTACTTGGCGAAGCCGTATCCGGCGAGCACCGCGAGGACCGTGGCACCGATCCCGCCCGAGAACGCGTACAGGAAGGAGTTCCCGAGCCAGCGCCAGTAGATGCCGCCCTGATGGGTGGAGAGCTCGGCGACGTTGTCGAAGAAGTTGAACTCACCGTCGAACCAGAGCGGCCCGCCGGAGCCGGTGAAGAGCCCGGAGGTGTCCTTCGTCGCCGCGACGATCAACCACCACAGCGGGAGGATGAAGTAGATGACGAGGGCGAGGAGGAAGAGGTGCGAGCCGACGCGTCGGCCGCCGGTGCGGGCCTCAGGGCCCTGACGTCGTCGTCCGGCCTTCGGGTTGACGGCCGGGATGGCGGTGGTGGCGCTCATCATTTCAGTCCGCTCTGCTTGCGCGTGAGGAAGAGGAAGACGTACGAGCCGATGAAGACGATGATCCCGAGCGCGAAGGAGATCGCGGAGGCGTAGTTGAACTGGCTGTACGAGAAGGCGAGGGAGTACGCGTACATGTTCGGCGTGTACGAGATCGGGATGGCGCCCTGGGCGACCCCGCGCAGCACCTGCGGTTCGGTGAAGAACTGCAGCGTGCCGATCATGGCGAAGATGAGCACCATCACCATCGACGAGGAGATCATCGGCACCTTGATGCGGAGCGCGGTCTGGAACGCGTTCGCGCCGTCGATGCGGGCGGCCTCGTAGATGGACGGGTCGATCCCGCGGAGCGCCGCGTAGATGATGATCATGTAGTAGCCCGACCACTGCCAGGTCACGATGTTGACGAGGCTGCCGAAGATGCTGCTCTGGTCGAGGAAGGACGGCGCCGTGGCCCCGAAGAGCGCGAAGACGTCGGTCGCCGGACCGAAGCGAGGACTGTAGAGGAAGCCCCACATGAGCGCGCCGATGACCACCGGGATGGCGTACGGGACGAAGATCATGAGCCGCGAGAACTTCGACAGGACGGTCGCCAGGTTGTCGAGCACGAGGGCTGCCACGAGCGCGACGAGCATCTGCGCGGGGATCATGACGAGCGCGAACACCGCCACCCGCCCGAGCCCGCTGAGGAAGATCGGGTCGGTGAAGGCCTTCGCGTAGTTCGCGAGGCCGGTGAACTCGGTACCGGTCGCGAGGGTGGAGGTCTGGAGGCTCATCCAGAACGCGTAGCAGAGCGGGAAGATGAGGAAGGCCGCGAAGACCACGGCGAAGGGGGCGACGAAGAGCCAGCCCCAGCGTTGCCGTCGCCGGTCGATCGCGCCGATGCCGCCTCGTCGCGGACGGACGATCCTGGCGGCCGACGCGGCGGTGGAGGCCGATCCGGTGGTGAGTGCCATGATGCTGCTTTCGAGTCGTGTGGACCACCGGGGCGGCGACTGCGCCGCCCCGGTGGTGGAGGACGTGCGGGGCGACGTCGCGGCCGCCCCGGTGGGGCTACTTCGAGGTGAAGCCCTGCTCGGTGGCGTACTTCTCGAGGCTCGCCTGGAGGTCGTCGAGCGCCTCGTCGGCGGTCTTCTCCCCCTGGACCATCGCGTACTGCTGCTCGGTCAACTGGTCGAACGCGTAGTTCTGGAACGGACTGAACGTGAAGCCGCTGTAGCCGGCCGCCGCGGCGAGGAAGACGTCCTTGTTGATCTGCTGACCACCGAAGAACGGGTACTCGAGGTTCGTGAAGTAGTCGGACTCCAGGATCGGCTTGTACGTCGGGAACAGCGCGCCCTGCTCGATGCCGATCTTCCACGCCTCATCGGTGCCGAAGATGTCCTTCGCGACCTCTGCGGCGAGTTTCTTGTCCTTCGCCTGCTCGGTCACGGCGAAGGTGGATCCGCCCCAGTTCACCTGGACGGGGTTCGCCGCGTCCCACTGCGGGAGCGGGGCGGCGCGCCACACGGCGGTGTCGTCGGCGTCGGAGAGGCCCTGCAGGTAGCCCGGGCCCCACGCGGCCGCGAGGTAGACGGCGTAGGTGCCGTCGACGAGGCTCGTGTTGTAGTCGGCGGTGAAGGCGTCGTCGGTGGTGACGAGTCCGTCCTTCACGAGGCCGTCCCAGTAGTTGAGGACCTTCTTGGACGCGTCGTCGTTCACGTCGATCGACACCTCGGTGGGCTTCGTCTTGTCGTACTCGAACGGCTTGGAGCCGGCCTGCGCGAACAACGCCTGGTTGAAGGCCCGGCCGTTCGTCGGGAAGTTGGCGAGGACACCCGTGCCGGCGTCCTTCAGCTGTTTCGCGGCGGCGGCGAACTCGTCCCAGGTGGTCGGTACGGCGATGCCGGCCTTGTCGAAGAGGTCCTGGCGGTAGAGCATGCCCATCGGGCCGCTGTCGACCGGGATCGCGTACACCGAATCACCGCTCGTGACGTCGTTCCAGGCGCCCTCGGTGTACTTGTCCTTGACCTCGTTCGCGCCGAACTCGCCGATGTCGACGAGCGCCTTGCGGATCGTGAAGCTGGAGATGACCTCGGACTCGAGCATGATGACGTCGGGTGCTCCGGACTTCGCCTCGATGGCGGTGGAGAACTTCGTGTACTCGTCGTTGCCCTGGCCGGCGTTCGTCCAGCAGACCTGGACGTCGTCGTGCGTCTCGTTGAAGAGGTCGACGACCTGCTCGAAGGCGGGGAACCAGGCCCAGACGGTGACCTGCGGCACGTCCTTCTTGGTGATGGTGTTGGTGCAGGAGGCTTCGCCGCCTCCGCTTGCGCCACCGGTGGAGCATCCGGTGAGGGCCATCGCTGCGACGGCGACCGTGCCGACTGCTGCGAGAACTCGTGACTTCATGTGGGTGCTGTCCTCTCGGAGATGGAACTTCATTGTCATCGTGCCGGGTTTTACAACGTTGAAGGTAAACGTTGTAAAAGCATGATGCCGGGTGGTTCCGGCGATGTCAAGGACGAATCGGGGCGGCGGATCAGACGGCTGGGAGCGCGGTGGACTCCCGCTGGACGAGCACGAAGTCAGCGAGCACGAGGCGCGGAGGGAAGGACTCGTCGCGCCGCTCGATGCGCTCCAGCAGCAGATCCACGGCCGTCTCGGCGATCTGGTCGCGCCCCGGCGCGATCGTCGACAGCGACGGCAGGGAGTACCGGCCCTCGTCGATGTCGTCGAAGCCGATGATCGCCACCTGCTCCGGCATGCGGATGCCACGCTCACTCAGCACGCGCATCGCGCCGAGGGCGAGGGCGTCATTGAAGGCGACGATGCCGTCGAACCGCACCCCCTCGTCGAGCATCGTGCGCATCGCGACCGCGCCGTCCAGGCGATGCCAGATCTCGACCTCCCGCACGAGGGACTCGTCGTACGGCAGACCCGCGGCGTCGAGCGCTTCGCGGTAGCCGACGAGGCGCAGTCCGGCCGAACCGATCTCCTCCCCCGGGTGTGCGCCGAACGCCACGATCCGTCGGCGCCCCGAAGCGATCAGGTGCTCCGTCGCCGCCCGGACGCCCTCGGTGTTCTGCATGGTGACGTGGTCGTTCTGAGCGTTGAAGATCCGCTCGCCGAGGAGGACCATCGGCGTGCGCACTTCGGCGAGGATGTCGACGTCCTCCTCCCCCAGCTCGAGCGCGGAGTACAGGATGCCGTCGACGAGTTGCGTCCGCGGACCACGGACGAGCGCTGCCTCGCGCTCGCGGTCACCACCGGTCTGCTCGATCAGCACGTACAGACCACGCTGCGCGGCGGCGTGCATGACGGCGTCGGCGAGTTCGGCGAAGTAGGAGTTCCGGAGGTCGGGGATGATCAGGCTGATGACGCCGGACCGGCCGGAGCGGAGCCCACGCGCGGAGAGGTTCGGGCGGTAGCCGAGCTCGGCGATCGCCGCGAGCACCCGCTCCTTGGTGGCCTGCTTGATGTGGGGGTAGTCGTTGACGACGTTCGAGACGGTCTTGGCGGACACCCCGGCGAGCTTCGCCACGTCGTGCAGGGTGGTCGCCATGATCCTCCTCGGCGGCGGCATGCCCGGCCGCCCTGTACGCACTCTACAACGTTGAAGGAGCGCCCCCAGGGCCTTGCCCCCGGGCGGTCAAGGAACCGGTGGACTCCCTCGGGACGACGCGGAAGCCGCTGACGATCGCGCGCGGTGCCTCCGACAGCCCGGGTGCGGCGATCCGCTCGATGAGGAGCTCGACGGCGCGCTCGGCGATCTCCTCCCGGCCGATGTCGACCGTGGACAGGGTCGGGAGGGCATAGCGCGTCTCGTCCAGGTCGTCGAAGCCGATGATCGCGACGTCCTCGGGGATACGGAGCCCGGCGTCCTGGAGGACGCGCATGGCGCCGAGGGCCATCGCGTCGTTGAAGGCGACGACGCCGTCGAACGGCAGGCCCGCGGCGATGACCTCGCGCATCGCGTTCGCCCCGTCACTGCGATGCCAACTGACGACGGTGCTGACGTAGGCGGGATCGGCTGGGATACCGGCGGCCTCGAGCGCCTCCCGATACCCCTGCAGGCGGAGAGCGGCCGGCCCGAGGGTGTCGTGCGGGTCGGTGCCGAGTGCGACGATGCGGCGTCTGCCCTGCGCGAGCAGGTGTTCGGTCGCCGCGCGGGCGCCGTCGACGTTGGCCATCGTGACGTGGTCGCGGTCGCCGTCGAACAGCTGCTCACCGAGGATCACCATGGGCCCGTCCGGGAGCAGCGCGCTGTCGTCGCGATCGAGGCTGAGCGGGCTGTAGAGGATGCCGTCGACGAGCTGCATGCGCGGCCCGCGGAGGATCTCGAGCTCGACGTCGCGACCGCCGGCCACCTGCTCGATGAGCACCGAGAGTCCGCGCGCACGAGCCTGACGCATGACCGCGTCGGCGAGCTCCGCGAAGTAGGCGTTGCGGAGGTCCGGGATGATGAGGCTGATCACGCCGGACCGACCTGAGCGGAGACTCCGGGCCGAGAGGTTGGGGCGGTAGCCGAGTTCGGCGATCGCGCGCTCGACCTTGGAGCGGGTCGCATCGCTCACATGCGGGTAGTCGTTGACGACGTTCGAGACGGTCTTGATCGAGACGCCCGCGCGTGCGGCGACGTCGTGCATCGTGATCGACACGCGTCTCCTCCCCCGGCCGGCTCCCGGCTGTCAGCAGACTACCGCTCCGCCGGCACAGGGTGTCGTGGCCGCCAGCGCGGTGCGCTGACGTGAGCGCGGGTCTCTGGCGTGAGCGCGGGCCTCCGGAGGGGCGCGCCCGCGCGGTGGACCCGCGCTCACGCCCATCCGAGCGGTCTGGGGTCAGCGCACCGCGCTGGCGTCAGGACCGAACACGAACGACGAGCGCTGGACGACCGGCATCGAGCGACGGGCGTCCGCTCGATCAGCCGTCGGTGAGCGGGACCCGTTTCTTCGGTTCGGTCGACATCCGGTGCAGCAACGGCACCGCGATGATGAGCGCGACACCGGCACCGAGCAGCAGCCCACCGATCGTGTCGCTCACCCAGTGGGCGCCGAGATAGGTCCGCGACAGCATCATCAGCAGCGTGTAGGCGACACCGATCAGCCACACCCAGACCCGCGGGAAGATGATCCCGAACGCGACGGCGATGGTCGCCGCGTTCGCACTGTGCCCCGAGGGGAAGGAACCGAAGTCCGCGTGGACCAGGATGTCCTCGGGCCGCGATCGACCGACGATGTTCTTGATGATCTGCACCGCTCCGGCGCTCAGGGCGGAGACGATCGCGAAATACAGGGCCGCCCACGGTCGGCGAAGCAGCAGGAGGACGGCGATCCCGAGCAGTGGTACGACGAAGATCGCGACGACCCCGCCGCCGAGCCAGTTCATGACGAGCGCAGCCTGGACGAGCCACGGCGACCGCTCCTCGAGGACCTCCTGCATCCACTCCTCGTCGAACCCGAACGGGGCGTTCGGGCCGCGCTGGAAGAGCAGCACGCCGAGCAGGAGGACGAGGACCACGGCGATCGCGCCGCTGATCAACGGCCACCGCCGGGAGACCTTCGCGGCGAGCTTCGGATCGGGCCGGATCGACGCCGGGTCCGGATCCATCGCGAGTGCACCGGACTCGTCGAGCGCGGGCGAGACCGCCTCGTGCACCTCGGGAGCCGGTGCAGCTGCTGGGTCGTCGTGGTCGTCGGGTGCCGTCATCGTCCCATCATGCCGTGTCGGGCATGTCTCACGCGTGGGCTTGCGCCAGGAGGATGACGCCCTGATCGCCGCGTCGATGCACCGCCGGACTCGCGCCGGCGGCCAGCACGGCCGACGGCCGACGAGCAGGACCCGCGAGCCTCACGGGCGATACTGGAGCGGTGATCCCTGACCCCCGAACCGCTCTCCTCGCCGACGACGCGCGGTGCCCCTGCCTGTCCGGTGAGACGTACGGCGCCTGCTGCGGGCGCCTGCACCGAGGTTATTCGGCGGCTGCGACCGCGGAGGCGCTCATGCGGTCGCGGTTCTCGGCCTTCGCGGTCGGTGACGCGGCGTACCTGCTGCGCACCTGGCATCCGTCGACCAGGCCGGCGTCGCTCGAGCTGGACGGCTCGCTCCGCTGGTACCGGCTCGACATCGTCGAGACCTCCCGCGGGGGCCTGCTCGACACCGAGGGGATGGTCGAGTTCGTCGCGCACCACAAGGTTCCCGGCGTGCGGGGCTCGGCGGGGAGCCAGCACGAACGGAGTCGGTTCTCGAAGGACACCGGCGCCTGGACGTACGTCGACGGCTTGGACCCCTCCGCCTGACCGGGACCCGCTCG
>NZ_JACYTW010000092.1:0-9627 GCF_014841395.1 Plantibacter sp. CFBP 13570
CGGAGCGCGTGCTCGACGCACGCCGCGGTGTCGCGCTTGCGGCGCTCGCCCCCACCACGGAGGCGGCCTGGTGGTCGACGGCGACCCCGAAGGCGGTCGCTGACAGCTACGAGACCGCTCAAGCCTGGGCGCCGTTCGCGCCCGAAGCGGCATCCGCCCGCGACCGGATCGGTGACCAGATCCGTCTCCGCTACGGCCTCGACCCAGCAGAGGCCGGCCCCAACACACCGGAGATCCTCCGCGCGACCGCAGCGGCGGCCGCGGACCGTGGTGAGGCGGCGAAACTGCGCGCACAGGCCGAGTCCGAAGCCACCGCAGCACAGCTGCTCCTGGTCGAGTCCGCGTCGCTGGAAGAGCTGTCCCGCGACACCTACCGGCACGCTGACGACCTCGAGCGCGGCGTCGACTGGGAAGCCGGCGACGAGCGCAGCGTGGAAGCATTCACCGCAGCCGAGGACGCCCGCCTGCGCGGTGAGGACTACCAGCAGCAAGCCGACACCCGGGTCGCAGCGGCAGCCGACCACTACGAGGCCTCCGGGACGTTCCGGGAACGCGCCGACGCCCTCGACGCCCGCGCCGACCAGGGCACCGAGTACGCACGCGGACTCCAACAGGAGCCTGTCCCGCACGACTCAGCGGAGCGGCGGCAGCAGCTCGCGAACAGCATCAGCGCGGACGTGCCCGAGCCCGTACGCCGTGCGCGTCTGATCGCAGACCGCGACCAGGCCACACATCCGAACGCTGCGGTGAACGCCACTCCCGGGAGGGCGCCCCGAGCCAGCAAAGCCCGTAGCGGTGCCGGACAGGAACGCACGAGAAGCGAGCGCTCCCGCTAAGACGCATGCAAGGTGGCGGGCCGGGCGGAGATCCATCGGGCCCGCCACTGAATCTGGATCAGCTGTCAGCCTCAGGGTTCTTATCTCGAAGAAGGTCGCGCCAAGGGTTCTTGACGTCTGTGCTGTTTGGGCGGACATCCACCTCACCCTCCGCGAAGCGGTACCTGCGGGTCTGAGCGACCACCTGAATCCGCAGACCGGAAATCTTCGACAGGCTCCGCAGATCGGCAACAACGTCCTCTGGGATCTGGTCCGCGGTGACGTCCAGACGAGCAACGTCCTTGGCCGTCGACGACACCCAAGTCACAAGCCCCGTGCCGCTGCGCAACAGTATGCTCGTCGCGACTCTTCGAACACTCTCCAAGAAGGAGTCCGAAGAACTGGTCCGCTGGGTAGGTACCTCAAGTTTGTCAACCGTCCGCTGCAGCCCCCGGACGGTCGTCAGTATCTCGTCGAGCAGTTCGTCTTTGGGTCGCTTCTCTGCCGGCGGCGTCGGGCTGATTGCGGCCGACGCTGTTACTGCTCGTTTCAGCACCGACCACGCGTTGTCGAACAATACGGTCACTGATGTCTCAGGGAGCTTGTCATCGAGCTGATCATTGATCTTGAGCACGAGCTTCAACATGTCGTCGCGGTCGCTGCCGTCAGTGTTCTGGAACTGCTTCAGCGGGCCAACGACATCGGCATCTGCGATGCCCACGAGCACAGGCGCGACGAAAGCTTCATCGATCATCCGGCTCAGCGCACCAGCCTCGAAGTTCACCCACACCGATCCCAGATTCTCGTGGGTGACGACGACGACACCGAACATCGCATTCTCGAGCTCAGCTGCGATCACGTTCAGTCCGCGAGTTCCCTTGCCGATGTCCTCCGACGAAACGAACGGCTGTACCTTGCCCGCCAATGCCTCGGTGAGGAAGATGTGTAGCGCCTTCGCGACGGTCTGCGACGGGACGCCCGACCAACTGATGAAAACCTTCTGCTCTGGCACTGCCACTCCCCCACTGATATGAATATCTGCTGAGCATATCGTTGGGAACGAGGCGACGTGGTGAAGAGCGATGGCAACAGCTTCTAGCTCTGAAGCCAGGTGGCTCGGTCGCAACGGACGCCTCACTCAAATGCACTGCGTTCTAGCAATTCGGATTCGAACTGCTAGTGTCTGGTCATGTCGTTCTTTCGCTCCTCTCCCATCAAGCAGTTCAGTTCCGAACAAGCACTTGCTCCGGACACCCTGATATCAGGGGAGGAAGGGGCGTCACTCCTCGGAGTGAGCGCTGGACGTTTTCGCCAACTGGCTGGTTCTCGCGAGGAGCCTGGACTGTTCGGTGAGCCCGTTCTTGAGCCCGGCAAACGAGGTGGTCGCTGGCCGCTTCGTCGCGTTCTGCAGGTTGCCCTGGAGGAGAATCGCGAACTCTCCGCTCCGGTGCCAGCGCTGCTGAGTATGGAACGCGGCTTCCGGTATCGCCGGAGGGGAGGGTTCGCGACACACCTCGAAGGCGACCAGTTCGAGCCCTCGGGGGACATTTGGGTGGATGTCTATGCGCCCACCGAACGGGTACGGTGCGGGTTCGAGGAGCCGCTGCTCGTCACGGTCACCAGCCTCTCCGAGAGCAGCGCATCCTTTCCTGCGCTGGTTCGACATGCAGGAAATGAAGCATGGCGTCGTTACGCCGGCGAGCATGGCACCTGGGGAGCCTCCAACCACCGAAACCAGATCCCCGCTCTCGCTGTGGTGGAGATCCCCACCGGTGAATACGCACGACCATGGTGCCGGGCGTGGGATGTGTCCGAGAAAGAGGCCGGTGGTGAATGGAATGTCTATTCCAGCAACAACGTGCCAGCGGCCGACGTCGCAGCAGCCATTGGACTACGCGCCCTTCCCTGGTGGCCAAAAGGAACAGCGACCGCGGCATCACTCGCAGCCTGGCGCCCGGGTTACCCTGTGCGGTTTCCGTTTGCTCCGAGCACCACGGCGCTATGGAACGCGATGCAGTGGGTGCGCGCTCGGGCTGCCGGAACGAGTTCAGAAAGCCTCGAAGCACTTCGTGCCGCGCTCATGATGTCGATACGTGTTTCGGCACCGCGGCAAAAGACGCCTCCGGAGGGATTCGAGGAGGCCGCGATCATCGGTATCGAGGACCCAGGACCCATCGACGAACCACGCGAAGGTACTCCATGGTTTGTACCAAGCCTCGACGATCTCCTTGCCGATGCAAGCACACCACGCGTGATCGGCACGACGCTGATCAACCACTTCGGTGACCGTCGATTCTCGGCACCCCACCAGATCCTGCGAGCCAACATCACTGGCATGTGGGTCGACTGGTTCGAGCGACTCGAGGCTGGAGCATCCTCCCAGATTGTTCACCGAGAACCTCGATGGCAACGACTGATCGACCGTGCTCAATCAGAGGAACCCACCAGCGATTTCAAGCTCACTACCGCGGGGCCGATGAATGCTCCGGTCCTATTCACAACTGATCGCATCTGGTGGCTGGCCCCTTCCGGCTATCAGAGCGAATCGCAGGAACATCCGTCTGCCACCAAGCCGCCGGGAGTCACCGAGGTCCTCATCGCAGCTGATTCCGCGGCAAACTATCCGGCTGGTTGGTGGTGCACCGCGGCGGGCGACCTTGCCCCGTGGCCTACCGGGTTGCCAGAACGCCATGACTTGGCTGGCATCGTTCAGACCTTGCGAGCGAGCTACGGTCAGATCCCGTGGCCGGTTGGGGGCGACTTGGATGCAGAGTTCATGAGTGCGAGCCTGCACGGCTTTTTCGATTCGATTGAGCCTGGAACGTTGATAACTCTCCCTTCCGCAACATTCGAATCGCTTCTGCTGCAACGCTCCTAGTGCGAACCGGTACGCCGCCAAGTGCGGTGGAGACGCCAGGATGAACGAGGGGCCGCCTCAGCCGCAACGTGTCTGAGGGCTACCCTCACTGGCAAGTCAGCGTCGCGTGGTGCACTCCGCACAGTTCGCAACCCCGCGCCCGTTCTCGGAACCGCACTGCGGGCACCACCACGATTCAGTAGTCGGTTCGTTCGCAAGCGACGCGATGTCTGGTTCGACGTACTTATCGGGCGGGAACAAGCCCTCTGGCGGTGCCGCATACGGGAGTGGTTCGTTCGGGTTGGTGCGCACGTTGTGCACGTCACCGAACGGCCCGCTTGGTGACATCAGCACACTCATGTGATGGTCTGCGTGGTCTTTCCACCACACGCTCATGCCGGTTGCCCCGTCGAGGCGAAGGTGTTCCCACGCCCGCCAGAGCGCCTCGAGTCGTGAGAGCGCTTCGGGGTATGCCCACCAGTTCGGCGCCCACAACTGAGCAGAACCCACCGGGCGGCGGTAGAGGTCGTTCAGGCTCTTCCGAACGAACTCATCAACCGAGGCGTACAACGTCTCCTTGGGCGGCTCATCTGCGCCGTCGACGTCGCCCGAGCTCTCCGGTTCCGGAGTGTTGTCGTCGGGTTGGAGCGTGGACTGTGCCGCCTCGAGCGCGAGGCCGCTGACTTCCTCACGCATCTGGTCGGTGAACATCGTTTCGACGGCTTCGCCGACGATCTTGTTCACCGTTTTCGTCACCGCCGCCTGGACGAGTTTGCTCAAATCGACGCCCTCGAGCGGGTTCCCGCGACGCTCGTGAACGAGACCGTCGACCTCGTCGTCGAGCGTCGCGTCGTGGTGTGGCTCGAGGTCGTCGCTCACGCGGCGACCGTCCCGTCGAACTCCGGTTCGGAGGCCGCCCGATCCGCGAACGTCTCCGCGGCCGCGGGGTCGTTGTTCTTGATCGACGCGGTTACCGCGTCCGCCTGGGCACCGGTCCACCACGGGCGCAGCTTCGTGATGGTTGCCCGGTTGCCGGAGCTCCACACCAGCGCGCGGCCCTTCGGCCACGCCGACAGGTCAGCGACCTCGAACAGTTCTTCCTTCTCGACCGACGTTGACACGTTCCGGCCGGCAGCGGAGGTGCTGATGTTGTGGCGGCGGGTCCAGAACGTGCCGATCAGCTTCACCAGGCTGGAGAGGAATCCGTCCTCCTTCACACCGCCGGCGTAGATGAGGATGTTGGTGGCTGACTTCATCATCTCGGCGCCCTCCACACCCCACACCTTGACCACTTGTGACCAGGACTGGAAGTAGGTGTCGAGGACGATGCCGCGAGAGCCGTAGTGCGAGTACAGGCCAGGTAGCTGCAACCACCGGCACACGTTGGCCGCCTCGTCGAGGACCGTCACGAACGGCACCTTGAGCCGGCCGCCTTGCTCGACGGCGTAGGCTTCGGCCGCTTCGCACAAGGCCACGGTCAGGGCGGTGATGAGCGGCCCGGCGGTGCCTTTGCCCTCACGGGAGAGCGCGTGCAGGGTGTCCCTGCTGCGCACGAAGTCCGCGACCTTCAGCTCCGGGCGGTTGTCGGAGGGGCCTTGGCGTTCGATCCACAGGCGGATGCGGCGGTTCTTCAGACACACGGCCATGCGCTTCGCGGTCTGGTAGACGCTGTCGCGGTACTTGTCCGAGCTGTTCTGGGTGGACTGGAGATCCTCGGCCGCGATGGTGAACCCTTGTGCGGTGAGGATCTGCCGGGCGGTGGTGTCGCGGGGGTTCGTCAGCCACAGGTAGGCGTCGGTGATGGGCCGGTCATCGAGCGCCGCGGCGAGCAGGAACTGTGACAGCAGGCTCTCCCCCGCGCCGTCGAACTGGGCGTCGCCCTTGGACCCGACGTCCTTGGATCCGGCCGAGAAGTGTCCGGCGAGATCGTCGGCGCGCTCGTCCATCGTGTCGTCGTCGCGGCCGTCGGTGATGTAGCTGAGCGGGTTCCACCACCAGGTCGGCTTCTGCCCGGCGAGATTCTGCGGATCGAAGCCGAGCACCTTCCGACCGTCGGTGCTGCGCGGGCCGAAGGTGGCGAAGAACAGGTCGGGTTTGTTCGACGTTGCCAGCGAGCAACCTGGTGCGTCGAGCACCGCGGGGATCGCGAAGGACGTCGTCTTGCCGGTCCGTGGGCCGGCGAAGGTGAGCCGGGTGTCCTCCCACGACGACATCAGCAGCTTCCCGTCGTAGACGCAATCACCGATGACCATGCCCGGTGCCCCGTCGACGCCGAGCCGGTCAGCGGTCGCCTGCACCCCCGGCACGGTGATGCTCTCCAGCTCCTTCCCGTGCGCCAGGTGCACGGCGCGGTCGTCGATGCGTGAGCGTTTCGCCGCACGCCCCCGCCCGCGGGCCCACCACCAGCCGGCGCCGGCGCCGAGCAGCAGCACCAGTCCGGCGAGGATCAGGGTTGAGGCGGCCGGCCACACGGCACGGTCCGTGATGAGGTACTTCAGCACGATCAGCGCCTCTGCCGGGTCTGCGCTGATGTCCCGGTTGACGCCTTCGATGCGGGAGCCGCCGATGAACGCCAGCCACACCACGGCAAGGACCGCGGCGATGACGGCGAACGTCAGCACGGTCTGGATGGTCTGGTTGCCGGTTCGTTGCTGCTTCCTGGTGGTGCTCATGCTGCCTCCTGCTTGGTGGTCGACCGTGAGAATCGTTGGTTGGTGTCGTTGAGCGGGATCTCCGCCGGAACCAGGTGCATCTGGAACGGCACCCCGGCGTTGTTCCCGGCTTTCAGGAGGAACTTCCCCCGGCCGGGAGGGTCACCGTAGGTGCCCGTCGCGGGATCGAGCGGGCCGGGGTCGTTCCAACTCTTGAGGCGCGCTTTCTCGCGTCGGCTGAGGTCGACAATCTCCTCCAACCTGGGGATCTCGGTGTCGGTGATCCCGCCGATGAACAGCAGGCTCGCCCGGTTGATGAACTCCCGCGCTTTCTGCACGTCTGCGGCGGAGCTCAGCGCGTAGAAATCACCGATCGCGTGGGTGATGAACAGCATCCCGATGCCGAACATCCGGTTTAGGCGGGTGATCGCGTCAAGCCGGTCGACCATGCCCTCCCCTGCTCGGAGGGCCTGCCACATCTCGTCCATGATGATTAGGTAGTTGCGCTGTGGCTCCAGTCCTGCGTCGGCAAGCGCGTTCGCGGCGTCGACGACGCCGAACCCGTAGGACCAGGACGCCATCAGCGCGGCCGCTCGCAATTCCGTCTGCGTTTGGTCGATGCCGGACAGGTCGAAGGACACGGGCCGGGAACGGTCGAGGGTCATGGAGGTCTGTCCGGCAAAGGTGTCACCGAACACTCCGGACCCGGTCAGTCCCGTCAGGCTCACCTCGAGCTTCTCGGTCTTCTCTCGATACCGTTCGATACGGCCGCCGTCGACGGCGGCCGCGCGCAGCTCTGCTGGTGCCGCTTTCACCAGAGCGAGGAGGTCGCCCATGATCGGGGTGCCAGGGTGGGTGCGGTCGAGCAGCCGGATGGCCTGATCGATGATCATTTCTTCGTGCTCGGCGGGCTTGCTGCCGCGGGCGATGGTGATCAGCGACGCCACCATGTTCTTGCGTCGAGCGTGCGCGGCTGCGAGGACTTTCGCCGCGAGATCCTGCAGCTCACCGGCCCGCTTAGGCGCCCCGGCCTCGAGCTGAGTTCGAGCCGCAGCAAGGAGCTTGTTTGCAGCATCGAGAGCCTGACTCACGTCGAGGACATTGATGCCGGCCTTGCCAGGTGCCACGGCGAAGACCTCGCCGCCCAGGGACCTGATCAGCGCCGCGTACTCGTTCTTCACATCTCCGAGCACCCACGGCATGATGCCGAACGCCGCCTTCCCGTTGGCCATGCGTCGCACGAGGCTGGACTTCCCGAGCCCGTTCAGGCCGAGCACCATCCCAAACGGGCTGCGGGCGCGGCCGAGCTCGAAGGAGGTGAAGACGTCGTCCGCGACCGTTGCACCCGTGGTCAGGGAGGTTCCGAGCGGGACACCGTCGATCGGGGTGCCGTCACCGATCGAGAACGGCCACAGGCCCGGCACCTGCTGGGAGGTGCCGCGCCACTCGATCGGTACCGGTACCGCTGACACGTGTCCGCCGTGCCGGAACCGCCATCCGCGTGACGATGGCCGCGCCGGTGCCGGCATGGTCTTCTGTCGGGGCACCTTCCGGGTGTTCCGCTTTCCGAAGCCGGGCCGGGTGCGGAACTGCGTGCGTGTGGCGAACCTCATCAGATCTCCTGTCGGATGCGAGGGGAGATTTTGGACAGCTTCGAGGGGATGATCCCGAGCGGCAGCGTGAGGGTGAACGCGGCGTCCTGCATCCCGTAGGCGGGCCGGAACCTGATCCGCGATTCGCCCATCTGCTGCTCCAGCGCCCGTCTCGCCGTCACCAGCTGCTCCGGGTCCAGCACCGTCGCGGTGACCGCGATCGCGAAGTTCACCAGCGAAGCACCGGCCGCCTGCTCATCAGCGGTGCGGGCGGCTTGAGCTGCGATCATCGCTTTCGACGGCGACCGGGTGTCTCGGTTGGCGCGCACGCGCGCGGTGTGTGCATCGGCCTCCGCGATCTTCGCCGAGGTTCCGGAGTCGATGGGTTTGTAGATGAACGCGACCCGCTTCCGGACAATGCTGGGGTGCGGTTGCAGCAGGCGACCCGCCTTCAACGCATCAACACCAGCCTTCGGAGGAACGGTCATCAGGTAACTGACCGAGGTGCCGCTGTCGTGGGCGAAGTCGTCCCAACCGGTCTCGAACGCGGCCGGGCCGATGTCGGCCCACGGGAGATCGGGGATCACGCCGGCGGCTTTTGTTTCGTCGATGAGCGGCGCGATCGCCGGGTCGTAGGCCACCCGGACAAGTTCGCTGAGCTCCTGCGCTTCGACCGTCGACGCAACACCCAGACCGACCACAGACAGACGGGAGACCAACGCGGGAAGCCGCAACGCGATCTCGTCCGCGACATCACTGGCGCTGCGTCGCCGCTCGGTGCCGTCGATCTTCGCGGTGAACGTGCAGGCGATGAAGCACCGACTCGTCGGGGCACCCTGCGCGCCGCCCTCGAGCAGCTGCTCCATCACCTGCAGACTCAGCTCAGGTGCATCCGTTCGCATCCGCCGGCGCACGTTCCGTTCGAGCTTCCGGGAGGTGTCTGGGGCGGTTTCCATGATGACCGCGCACTGCTCGAGCCCGGTCTCGTCCGACAGCGACCGGATGAACTCGCCATAGTTCGCCACCCACGCGTCGCGCCGCTCGACGTCGACGTCGCCGCCACCGGTCGGTGTCGCGGACAACACAACGGTGTAGAGCCCGTTGCGCGGAGCGTGGATGAGCACGAAGGACTTCCCGTGGCCGTCCTTCGCGGTGTGCAGACGCAGCTGAGCAGCGAGCCCAGGGAGTTGGTTCGTGCTGGACCCTCCGCGGCCCCAGATCCCGTTTCGCATCGTTGTTTCCTTTCTCTGCACCCGAAGGAGCCACGCCCCACGCTCGAGCAACCGCCCGAACGTCGTCATCTCGTCCGCGTCGCGGAACCACACCGCCCACAGCGCGGAACCCGTCAGAACCACCACAACTACGGCGGCCACGGGGCCGTACATCGTCTGTGCGAGGATCCCGACGATCAGCCCGCCGAGCATCACCCGCGTGCCGAGCTGGCCCAGCTTGAACAGGCCCGCGGTCACCGGGCGAACCCAGTTCCCGTACCGGCGCACCAGCTCAGCCGCATAGGCCGCCATCAGCTGGTCCCCTCGGCGCTCTCGCCTGCGGATTCAGCGCCCAGCTGCTCAGCACCTTCGGCGAGCTTCGCTCCGGCCTGCTGCACCATCTGCGCGCCTGCCACCACCGGTGCTGCTGGCCCTGCCGCGGCCGCCGCACCGCCGGCACCAGCTCCGGCAGCGGCTGCACCACCAGCACCAGCTCCGGCC
>NZ_JACYTW010000093.1:0-9428 GCF_014841395.1 Plantibacter sp. CFBP 13570
CGCAGGACGGCCCGACCCGGCTCGCCCCCGGAGCCCTCGACGGCCGGACGGTCCTCGTCCAGGGCGGCGCCGGGGCCGTCGGCAACGCCGCGATCCAGCTCGCGCGCTGGGCGGGCGCGACGGTGATCAGCACCATCAGTAGCGACGAGAAGGCCCGCCTCGCGACCGCCGCGGGAGCGCACCACGTCGTCAACTACCGCGAGGGCGACACCGCCGCGGCGATCCGCGAGGTGGCACCCGACGGCGTCGACCTCGTCGTGGAGGTCGCTATCGCGCAGAACCTCCCCCTCGACCAGGCGGTCCTCGCCCCGCGCGGCACGGTCGTCAGCTACGCCAACAACGGCGGGGACTCGATCACGCTCGACATCCGTCCGCACATGGGGCTCAACACGCGGCTGCAGTTCATGCTGCTCTACACGGTCGGCGACGCCGCGCTCCACGCCGCGGCCGAGGACATCACCGCCGCGATCGAGGACGGCGCGCTCGACGTCGGCGAAGACCACGGTCTGGCGCTGACGGTGTTCCCGCTCGCCGAAACGGCTGCGGCCCACGCCGCCGTCGAAGACGACACGGTCGGGAAGATCCTCATCGACGTCACCGCATGACGTACGTCACCGCCAGGTGAGGTGATCAGGGGCGGTACCGGGTGGCCAGTGCCGCCCCTGCCGCACGCAGGTGGATGAGCGGTTCGGCCATCGCCGCCTCGACGCCGCCGGCCAGCTCCGTGAGCGATGCCGCCGCGAGGAAGATCCCCTCGGTGGGCGCCTGGATCGCCCCGGCGACGAGCATGGTCCGGTCCGCCGCGAGCCCGGCGACCCAGGAGGCGACCTTGCCGTCGGCCGTCTGGTCGTCGAAGCGGCCCTCGCCCGTGATCACGATCGACGCCGTCGCGGCCGCTTCCGGGAGGGCGATCGCCTCACCGACGCCGCGCGCGCCCGAGGTGGCGGTGGCGCCCCACAGCAGGAGCCCGTAGCCCGCACCGCCCGCGGCACCGGCGCCGGGTTCGACCGCTGCGCGTTCCGTGCGGTCCGAGCCGAAGGCGACCGCAGCGCGGGTCACGAACTGCGCCAGGTTCGCGTCGAGGACGGCGACGTCGGTGGCAGTCGCACCCTTCTGCGGACCGAAGACCGCAGCGGCACCGCGGTCGCCGAGCAGCGGGTTGGTCACGTCGCTGAGGATGACCGCGCCGTCCGGCGGCAGCGCGCGGAGTCCGGCGGTGTCGATGTCGCGGAGCGTCGCGAGTCCGGCGTTGCCAGTGGCAACCGGTCCCCCGTGGGCGTTCATCAGCCGCGCCCCGAGCGCGGTGAGCAGCCCGGCTCCGCCGTCCGTGCTGGAGCTTCCCCCGATCGCGAGCAGGAGGCGCCGGGCACCGTGGTCCAGCGCGGCCGCGATGGCCTCACCGAAGCCGACGGTGTGCGCCGCGAACGGTTGCAGGGGGTCGAGCAAGGTCAGCCCGCTCGTCTGCGCGAGTTCCACGACCGCCGAGCCGTCGGGCAGCTCGAGCCACTCGGCGTCCACCGGGTCGCCGACCGGGCCGGTGACCGTGATCGGGTGCCGACGCGCGCCGGGCACGGCTGCAGCGAACGCGTCGAGCGTACCCTCACCGCCGTCGGCCATCGGGAGCGACTGCAGGAGGTCATCGGGCCGGACGGTCCGCCACCCCTCGGCGATCGCCTCGGCGACCTCCGCGGCGGTCGCCGTGCCCTTGAACGAGTCCGGTGCGATCACGATGTGCCGGGTCATCTCTTCAGCCTCCCACGGTGGTCGGGGTCGGGTGGGTCGAGGCCGTGCTCGTGGTCAGCACCTCGACGCCGTCGGGCGTGACCACGACGGTGTCCTCGACCTTCACGCCGGGTGCGGTCGGGTTCCAGGCGAAGGCCTGCCATGGCTGGACGACGTCGGTCGCCTCGGGCGTGGCGCGCGGGTCACGTCCCGCGTAGCCGGCCGCACCGCCCTGATGGTGCTTCGTCCACTCGTCGGCGTCGAAGCCCTGCTCGGCGTAGGCCGCGCTCCCTGTTCCGAGGATGTCGGCGAGCGAGGCGCCCGGCACGGTGGCGTCGAGGTAGGCGCGTTCGACGGCACGGATGCGCTGCATGTCGGTGGCGAACGGCTCCGCCGGGGTGCCGCCCTCGTCGAACCACCGCGTGAGGTTCACGATGAGCCCGTCGCGGCGGCCGCAGGCGACGAGCATTGCCCGGGAACCGAGTCGCCCCCCGGTCGGCAGCGGGTGTCGGTGGGCGAGTCTGCTCTCCCCGGCGACGAGGAGGACGAGCGGGTCGATCCCGGCTGCGACGAGACGCCCGGCGAGGTCTGCGGCGACGGCGCGTTCCGTCCAGGCAGGGTCGAGCCCGTCGACGAGCGTCTCGAGCGCCGACGTCGTCTCCCGCCCGAGCGAACGGAAGCGCGCGAGTTCGGCCGGGAGGAGCGACGCACGTGCGGCGCGCAGCTCGGCAGTGACGTCGGCCTCCTGGAGCACCCCGTCCCCACTCGGCAACACCGTGTCGATCGGCGTGTGCCACGGCACCGTCCGAACCCGGATGTCGGGCAGCTCCTCGGCCTGCAGCCGGTCCACCTCGTTCGACGTCGCGACGAGCCATGCGTCGTCCGGCGAGACCACGACCGCGACGATCGGGTCAGCCGCGAGGCTCACATGGACGCGCGAGCCGTCGAGGTACCAGCTGACCGCGGCGGCGGACCGCAGCACGATCGTGCCGGCTCCGCGGGCTTCCAGGAGCGACACGAGTCGGGCGTGCTTGCGCCGGCGGTCGCCCTCATCCGGCCCGGGCCGCTCGTCGTTCATCGCCGGGCCCACTCGGTCCCGAGCTCGGCGAAGGTGCTGCCGGTGGCGGCCGCTTCCGCGACGAGCTCCTCGATCCTCGGGATGACCGGGCGGCGCTCGTCGCCCGTCCCGAGCCACTCGACGAGATCTGCGGGGATGCGGTGCGGCGCTGGAGCCGACCGGACCGCGTCGAGGACGGCGGTGAAGGCGGACGCGTCGGCCAGGGAGCTGACGAGTGCGGCGTCCTGACCGGCCCGGACCGCCTCGCGCGCGCGGAGGAGGTCGGGGAGCAGGTCGGTCCGGCCCGTCGTCCAGCGTCGCAGGGTGACGCCGTCGACGACCACCTCGACCTCGTCGCGCGTGTAGTGGAACCGGATCGAGCCGAGCTCCCCGTGGACCGTGACCACCGGATCGGTCGTCTCCCGCGCGCACAGGGTAAGCGCCGCGGTCATGATCGGACCGCGCTGTGGGGTGATGCGGACGACCGAGGTGTCGTCCGCCTCGATGTCGTTCGCCCGGTACTGATCGAGGTCGATGGTGGCGATCGCCGCGCGGTCGGTCGTGCCGCCGAGCCGGAGCATGGTCTGGACCGCGTGCGCGAAGGGGTTGGTGACGACACCGTCCACGACGGGTGTGCCGTCGAGCGTGCGCCTGCCCGACCACGCGGCACGCGTCCAGTACCCGACGGTGCGGACCCAGGTGCCCCTCGCCTCGAGTGCTGTCACGGCCCCGATCTCCCCGCTGTCGACGATGGCCGCGATCTCGCCGATCGCGTGCGATCCGAGGCTCTGGAACCCGACCTGGACGAGCCCACCGGTGCGGGCGGCGGTGGCCTGCAGCCGGTCGAGTTCGTCGTTCGAGGTGACCGGCGGCTTCTCGAGCAGGACGTCGGCGCCGTGCTCGAGTGCGGCGACGGCGAGGTCCAGGTGCGTGTGGATCGGGGTCGAGAGGATGACCACGTCCACCCGCCCGGCGGCGAAGCACTCCTCGAGCGAGTCGCGGAGCGGTGCGTCCCCGGCTGCGCGGTCCTCCTCGGTGAAGGTCCGGTCGACGAGTCCGACGAGGCGGATCGCGCCGGTCGCGGCGAGCGCCCTGGCTGCCGCCACGTGACTGGCGCCATGTCCGTGGATCCCGACGACCACGACGGTCGGGGCGGTGGGGTGGTCGGTGCTGATCATGCGTCACTCCCTGTGCTGCGCGGTTCAGTACTGCGCGGTTCGGTGCCGCGTTCCTCGGCGGTGAGGAGCGCGCGGTGGATGGCGTCCGCCTGCTCCGCGTCCAGAGCACCGTCGACGACGACTGCCTCCAGACCGGTGACGAGCGGGGTGTCGGCGGTGATGGCGGTGCGGCTGGTGGCGGCGAGCGAGACCCCGACACCCGGGTACTCGGCCGCACGGAGGAACCAGGGGAAGGCGTTCGCTGCGGACTGTCGGAACAGGACCGTGGTGGGGCGTCGAGCCGGCGTCGGGGCGGGCTCCGTGGTGTCGCTCGCATCCGGGTCGGCGCTCCCGTCGGCGTCGAGGACGAAGGCGACCCACGCCGCACGCGAGCCGTGCGCGGTCGATTCCCCCGGTCCGTCCGCGCTGAGGACGGACCGGTGGGCGTCTGCGGGCAACCGCCAGAACCATCCGCCGTATCCGGCGCCCTTACGGCCGTTCGTGGCCGGCGACCCGATCGTCACCGTCGATCCCGTCGCACGGAGGACGCTGGAGACCGCGACGCGGAGCGCCGACCTCCCGCTCCCGACGCCGGGTACGGGCACAGCGAACTCCTCGACGACCGTGGTGCGCGACTCCCGCAGCTGCGTCGTCCCGTCGCGCCCGACCCAGTCGAGGGTCTGACGCAGCACACCGGCGCCCACCTCGGTCTCGGTGACGCGCTGGACACCGTGGTTGTCGAGCATCGTCGACCCCTGCCCGGCGACGTAGGTGCGACCGCCCCAGTAGGAGACGCCGTCGACGTCGGCGACGGCCATCGAGAGACCGACATGGTGGGGGTGGTCGTCGGGAGCGGATTCCGTGACGACGGTCCCGTCGAGCGAGGTGACGGGGTGTGCGAACGGTCGCGGGGCGTCGGTCGGTTCGAGGCCGCTGCCGTCGTGGAGGACGAGGACCTCGCGGTCGCCGAGCCGGGCGGTCAGCTCCGGTGAGATGGGGTGCTGCTCGGTTCCGTGCCAGACCGGTGGACTCGCGGCCGGGCGGGCGGCGGTGCTCTCCCGGGCGACGAACCGCGGTCGGAAGACGAGCGGGTGTCCACCCTCCGCGCCGCCGATGGTGTCGCGCAGTCTGGTCCACGCCTCGGCGCCGAGCTCGCGTCGCGGGACGGACACCGTACTGAGCGCCGGCACCGCGAACGCGGCGAACGGGATGTCGTCGAAGCCGACCACACTGAGCGCCGAGGGGACGGACACACCGGCACCGCGGAGCGCCGAGACGAGCCCGAGGGCGACGAGGTCGTTGAAGGCGACGACGGCGGTCGCGTCGTGCTGCAGCACGCTGTCGACGACCGCCGCGCCGTCCACCAGCGCGGAACCGGCCGGCACGATGTCGACCGAGAGGTCGTCGTGGTCCGAGCGTGCGCGGGCGATGCCGACCCGTCGGAGGCGATCGCCCTGACTCGCGGCGGGCCCGGCGAGGTACAGGATGCGCCGGTGCCCGAGTGCGTGCAGCTCGGCGAGCACCTGCTCCATGCCGCTGGCGTAGTCGATGGACACCGACGGCACGGGCGAGTCGGCGAGCTCACGGTTGACGAGCACGACCGGGTGCAGTTCGGCGAGCAGCGCTCGAAGCTCCGGTTCGGCCAGGCGGGGTGAGCAGAGGACGATCGCGTCGCAGCGACGACGGGCTTCGCGGGCCGCCGCAGCCTCGTCTGCCGGGTCCTCCTCGGTGTCGGTCACGAGGACGCGGTAGCCGTCGGTCGCCGCGGCCCGGGTGACCCCGCGCAGGATCTCCTGGAACATCGGGTTCTCGAGGTCGGGCACGACGACCCCGATGGTGTTCGTGCGGCCGAGCGACAGGCTTCGGGCCAGCATGCTCGGCCGGTAGCCGAGGGCGTCGACCGCGGCGAGGACGCGGTCGGCGATCGTCGCGTCGACGGTCGCCTTGCCGTTGAGCACACGCGACACGGTGGCCTTCGAGACGCCCGCTTGCTCGGCGACGTCGGAGATCGTCGGTGTCGGTCCAGCACTGGGGAACCGGTTGCTCATACGTCCTCGTTCAACTCGTCACGGGTGGTGCCGTCCTCAATCATCCTATAGGCTCACTTTGAGAAACCGGTTTCCCGGTTGGTGCGGTCGGCCTGGTCGACCCGGACGTGGTCAGAGAGGACACCGATGCGCATCATCGTCACCGGCGGCGCAGGACGACTCGGGCGGAGCGTCGCGAGCGCCCTCGCCGAAGCAGGCCACGAGGTCGTCTCCGTCGATCGGACCGACCCCGGACTCCCCGGCGTCGAGGGCCGGACCGCCGACCTCCTCGACCACGACGCCACCCATGAGCTCTTCGCCACCCTGCGGCCCGACGCCGTCGTGCACCTGGCGGCGATCGCCGTGCCCTTCAGCGCGCCGGAGCACGTCATCCTGTCGACCAACCAGACGCTCGCCTTCACCGCCCTCACCGCCGGGATCGCCGCCGGGGCGACCAGGCTGCTGGCCGCGAGCAGCCCGACCGTCATCGGCTACGGCGCCCCGCACGGGTGGACGCCCGAGGCGCTCCCCATCACCGAGGAGCACCGGGTCGCCCCGTGGAACGCCTACGCGCTGTCGAAGGTCGCGATCGAGTCGACCGTCGCGATGCTCGCCCGAGCCCACGGTGACGCCGTCGTGACCGGTGCGTTCCGGCCGTGCTTCGTCGTCTCCCCGGAAGAGTGGGAGGGCGCGCCGACGCAGCAGGGGCACACCATCGTCGACCGGCTCGCCGATCCCGCACTCGCGGCCGTCTCCCTCTACAACTACGTGGACGCGCGCGACGCCGGCCGCTTCGTCGCCGCCTGGATCGATCGTGCGGAGGCCCGGTACTCCGGTGAGGTGTACTTCGTCGGCGCCGACGACGCCCTGGCCCTCGCACCCTTGTCCACCCTGCTGCCCGCGCAGGTCCCGAGCACCGCCGGATTCGCCGACGGACTCGTCGATCGAGCCGCCGCCTTCAGCAGCGCGAAGGCCACCGCCCACCTCGGGTGGCGCCCGGAGCACGACTGGCGATCCGCACTCAGCCCTGCCGAGGCGGCCCGCCTCACGGACCTGCTCGCCGCCGACACCGGCCGGCCGGCCACCACTCCTGTTCCAGCCCCAGCCCCACGATGACGAGGACCTCCACCATGCCAGCACCGCTCGCCTTCGACGGCGTCCTGTACTTCCCGATCACCCCCTTCGACGCCGCGGGCGAGGTCGACCTGGGGCTCCTCGGCACCCACCTCGAGTCGCGACTCGAACACCGCCCGGGAGGGGTGTTCCCCGCCTGCGGCACCGGCGAGCTGCACGCGATGTCGCCGTCGGAGGCCGCCCGCGTCGTCCAGCGGACCGTCGAGGTCGTCGACGGGGCCGTCCCGGTCATCGGTGGCGCCGGAGGAGGCGTGGCGACCGCCAAGGAGCTCGCCGTGGCGGCCGAAGAGGCGGGCGCCGACGCGATCCTGCTCATGCCGCCGTACCTCGTCTCCGGGCCGGCGGCCGGGCTGCAGGCGTACGTCGAGGACGTTCTCTCGGCGACGAGCCTCCCGGCGATCGTCTACCACCGGAACAACGCCCGGTACACGACGGCGACGATGCGTCACCTCGCCCGCAACCCGCAGGTCGTCGGCTTCAAGGACGGCGTCGGCGACGTCGCGGCCGCCCAGGACATCGTGCTGGCGGTGCACGAGGAGGGACGCGACGATTTCGCCTTCTTCAACGGCCTCCTCACCGCCGAGCTCACGCAGGCCGCCTACCGCGGCATCGGCATCCCGCTCTACTCCTCGGCCGTCTTCGCCATGCTGCCGGAGCTCGCGACGCTGTTCTACCGCGCGTACACCGAGCACGACGAGCCGCTGCGCGAGCGCCTGCTCCGCGAGTTCTACCGTCCACTGGTCGCCCTCCGCGACGAGACCCCCGGCTTCGCCGTGTCACTCATCAAGGCCGGCGTCCGGCTCGGCGGTCTGCCGGTCGGTTCCGTGCGGTCGCCCTTCGTCGACCCGACGCCCGAGCAGACCGACCGCCTGGAGGCACTCCTCGCGACCGGCGCCGACCTCGTCGCCGAGCACGCGACGCTGGCCGCAGGGCGCTGACGATGACCCGGATCGCCTCCATCACCACCTCGCTCGGCCGGTTCGCCATGCCACGCCCCTGGGTGCCCGAGGCGCCGTGGCTGCATCTCATCCGCGTGGACGTCGTCGATGACGAGGGGGCGACCGGCTCGGGCTTCACGTGGACGCCGACGATCGGGGCCACGGCCGTCCGGGCGCTGCTCGACGACGACATCACGGCCGCCGCCCTCGGAGCGACGACCGACCCCGAAGCGCTGTGGCCGCGGCTGTGGGCGCATCTGCACGAGGCCGGGGGTGGCGGGATCACCACGATCGCGCTCGCCGGGCTCGACACCGCGCTCTGGGACCTCCGTGGGCGACGGGCCGGTCTCGGTCTCCCCGACCTCCTCGGCCGTCGACGCGACACGGTCCGGGCGTACGGCAGTGGCGTGAACCTCCACCTCGACGCCGCCTCACTGGCCGCGCAGGTCGAGCGGTGGATCGCGGCGGGCTACGACGCCGTCAAGATCAAAGTCGGCAAGCCCGACCTCGCCGAGGACGTCGACCGCGTGACGATGGTGCGTGAACTGCTCGGACCGGACCGCCGGCTCATGATCGATGCGAACCAGCGCTGGGACGTCGACCAAGCGGTCTCTTCCCTGGAGCGGCTCGGCGTCGTCGACCCGGCGTGGATCGAGGAGCCACTGCGCTCGGACGACACCGCGGGGTACGAACGGCTCCGTCAGGCGACCGACATCCCGATCGCACTGGGCGAGAACGTGCACACGATCCACCGGTTCCGCGACCTCGTCGACCGTGGCGTCGCCGACGTCCTGCAACCGAACGTGGTCCGCGTCGGCGGCATCACCCCCTTCCTCGCGATCGCCGCACTCGTCGACGACGCCGGACTCACGCTCGCGCCACACCTGCTCCCCGACCTCTCTAGTCAGCTCGCCCTCGCCCTCCCGCAGGTCACCGAGGTCGAGGACGTCGAGGACGCGGGCTTCGTCGCGATCGGCGCCATCGACGCGCCCGGGCCGGTCACCATCGCGGAGGGCCTGGTGCAGGTCGAGCAGCGACCCGGCCTCGGCTTCGTGATCCGCGACCGGATCGCCGAGACCGCTCCCGTCGCGCGCTGAGCCCGTCCGCCGCCCGGTCCGCCACTCGCCCGATCTCCACCAGCCGCATCCGCATCCCCGAGGAGTCATCACCATGCACGACACCGACCACAGCACTGGCACGATCGACCGCACCACCCCCGCCAGGGCGCGCACCGACGACTCGGACGGCGTCGGCGGCCGTATCGACGACACCGACGGCAACGGTACCGACGGCAGCGGCAACGGCAGCAGCAGCGTGGGCCCCGGCGAAGGCGAGCCAGCCACCCGCGTCGAGATCGAGCAGCGGTGCGGTGATGACGGCGACGAGCAGGCCC
>NZ_JACYTW010000094.1:0-9369 GCF_014841395.1 Plantibacter sp. CFBP 13570
CGGTGACGCTCGACGCGACCGCGCTCGGTGCGGACCGCCTCGCCGCGCGGTTCCCGGGGATCGACGAGCACCTCCGAGCCTCCGGCGTCGACTGGTCGCGCACACCGGTCGCCGTCGCCCCGGCCGCACACTATTGGATGGGCGGTGTCGCCACGGACCTCGACGGCCGGACCACCCTGCCCGGGCTCCTCGCCGTGGGCGAAGTCGCTCGCACGGGCGTCCACGGGGCCAACCGCCTCGCCTCCAACTCGCTCCTCGAGGGTGCCGTCTTCGCGGCCCGCGCCGTCGCGGCGATCGATGCGGCACCGGGTCTGATCGCCGGTCGCCCGAGGCTCGGCGGTCAGCGGGTCGTCCTGGATCCCCGTGCGGCCGATGACGATCCCGGGCTCCCAACGGACGCCGTCGAGCCCTTCAGCCGCGCGGCGCTCCACGCCGTGATGTGGCGGGATGCCGCGCTGGTCCGTGACGCGCGTGGTCTTGAGCTCGCGCGCCGGACCCTGGACCGTTGGTCGACCGAGCTCGATGACGTCGTCACCGCGCCACGGTCGGTCGCGGCCACCGAGGACCGCAACCTCCTGCTGCTCGCCCGGGCCGTTGTCGCCGCTGCCCTCGCGCGCACCGAGTCACGCGGTGCCCACGCCCGGGACGACCATCCCGGTGTCGATCCGGATCAGGCGTCGCCGATCGCGATCACCCTCGCGACCCCGGCTGACGCGCCCCAGCCCACCACCCACCCATCCGTGAACGGAACCGTGCTCGCACCATGCTGACCCCACATCTCATCGACACCACCGTCACCGCGGCTCTCGTCGAGGACGCCCCGTGGGGCGACCTGACGGCGGCGACCCTCATCCCGGAGGACGCCACGGCCTCGGCCTCCCTGGCCGCCCGCGAGGCGGGCGTCTTCAGCGGTTCGGCCGTGTTCGAGGCGGCGTTCCGACTGACCGACCCACGCATCACGGTCGCGTTCCTCGTCGCCGACGGCGAACGGTTCGCTGCGGGTGACACCATCGCCATGGTGTCGGGTCCGGCGCGTGCCGTCCTGACCGCTGAGCGCGTCGCCCTGAACTTCGTCCAGCGGATGAGCGGCATCGCGACCATCACCGCGGCGTACGTCGAAGCCGTGTCCGACACCCGCGCCCGCATCGTCGACACCCGGAAGACGACCCCGGGCCTGCGCGTCTTCGAGCGCCACGCGGTGCGATCGGGCGGCGGGCACAACCACCGCCATTCGCTCTCCGACGCCGTCATGGTCAAGGACAACCACCTGGCGGTCCTCCTCGAGCGCGGCCTGACGGTCACCGAGGCGTTGCTGCGGGCTCGCGAGGAGCTCCCGCACACGACGACGATCGAGGTCGAGGTCGACCGCCTGGACCAGATCGAGGCGGTGCTCGCGGCGGGCGTCGACACGATCATGCTCGACAACTTCACCGTCGACCAGCTCCGCGAGGGCGTCGCGCTGATCGCCGGCCGCGCCATCGTGGAGGCGAGCGGGAACGTGACGCTGACGACGGTGCGGGCCATCGCGGAGACCGGCGTCGATGTCATCTCCTCCGGTGCCCTCACCCACAGCGTCCGGTCCCTCGACCTCGGGCTCGACGTCTCGGTCGACTGAGATGCTCTACCTCGACAACGCCGCGACGACGCCGGTGCGCCCGGAGGTGCTCGAGGCGATGTGGCCGTACCTGACGAGCACCTTCGGCAACCCGTCGAGCCATCACACCGTCGGCGAGGCGGCGGCCGGGGCGTTGCGGGACGCCCGGCGACGCGTCGCGACCGTGCTGGGCGTCCGACCTGGGGACGTGGTGTTCACCTCGGGTGGCACCGAAGCGGACAACCTCGCGGTCAAGGGCATCACCCTGGCGGCCCTCGATCGCGGACGCCATGTCGTCACCTCGCCGATCGAGCACGAGGCGGTCGCGGAATCGGTCGCGTACCTCACGCGGTTCCACGGGGTCGAGGCCACCGTCCTCCCGGTGGACGGGACCGGCCTGGTCGACCCGGCCGACATCGCCGCTGCACTGCGGCCGGACACAGTGCTCGTCTCGGTGCTGGCGGCCAACAACGAGATCGGCACGGTCCAGGACCTGTCGGCGCTCGGAGGCGTCGCCCAGGCCGCAGGCGTCCCGTTCCACACCGACGCCGTGCAGGCGGCGGGATGGCTGCCGCTCGGACTGGATCGCCTCGGCGTGGACGCGCTGAGCCTCGCCGGCCACAAGCTCGGTGCTCCGAAGGGCGTCGGACTGCTCGCCGTGCGCGGCTCCCTGCCGTTGGAACCGCTCCTGCACGGTGGCGGTCAGGAACGCGGTCGCCGGAGCGGGACCGAACAGGTGGCCGCCGCCGTCGGGCTCGCGACGGCGCTGGAGCTCGCCGAGCGTGATCGGGTGGAAGCGGTGGACCGCGTCAGCGGACTGCGTGACGCGTTCATCGCGAGGGTCCTGAACGAGGTCCCGCGTGCTCGGTTGACGGGCCACCCCGAACGACGCCTACCGGGTATCGCATCGTTCGTGTTCCCCGGGACCTCCGGCGAGGCGGTCCTCCTCGAACTCGAACGGCGGGGCGTCATCTCCTCGAGCGGCTCCGCGTGTGCCGCCGGCAGCGACGAGCCGTCACCGGTCCTCCTCGCGATCGGCATCGCTCCGGAGGTCGCGCAGACCGCCGTGCGCTTCAGTTGGACCGCCGCCGTCACCGCGGCCGAGCTGGACCGGACGGCGAGCGCCGTCGTCGCCTCGGTGGAGGCCGTCGCGGGTCTCCGCTGAACCCCACGACGACCGACCGGACGGATCCGGCCGCGCGTTCGGTGACGGCTGTCCGACGCCGGGTGTCTGGCGGCACCCTCCGCCGGAGGCTGAGCTACGGTGGGATCCATGAGCACCGAGCAGGACGCGGCAGACCGCGCACGACGTCGACACGACAACGAGGACGCTGACGCCGTCACCCGGTTCCTCGCCGAGCGTGACCCGGAGTACGACCTCCACACCGAACGTCTGGTCGACCCGGAGGAGGTCATCCTCAAGGACTGGCTGCCGCACGCGACCCCGACCGACGGTGGCGCCCCCGCCCCCTGAGCGACGGCGCCCCCGCGCGCCGGATCGTCTCATGATCTAGCCGTCCACGCCTCGGAACACAAGTGGTTGCCTCGCGGGCGCGGGCCCGCGAGGCTGGAACGGTGACCGAGAGTCGGGATCAGAGACGGAGCTGACATGGGATTCCTGGACAACGCCAAGGACGCTGCTGAGGCGACCGGCCGGAAGATCGGCGAGACCGTCGAAGACGCCAAGGACCGGATCGGCGACAAGGTCGACGAGGCCAAGGCCGACGCGAAGGTGAAGCAGGCGGAGGCCGACGTGAAGAAGGCCGAAGCCGAGCGCGACACCACCGAGGCGAAGAACGACTACAAGGAGCAGCTGCGCGACTGACGCGCCCTCTGAACGACGAGGACCCCGCCTGGCGAACGCCGCGGGGTCCTCGCTCATTGTCGGGGCGCGGGTCTCCCCGGCGACAACCGGGGCCGGTGATGCCGATGTGATCGCCGAGACCAACCGGAAAAGGGTTCTGACAGCGCCGATCTCGAGTGCCATCATGAACGGTAGCCGCGGACGCCCGGCCCGCGGCCCGTTCCGACGAGGTGGCCGACATGTCGATCCTCCACACCATCCCCGAAGCCGATGCCGATGCGACGACGGCCGCGATGTACGACGACGACATCGCCGACCAGGGTTTCGTCGCGGCGCACACGAAGGTGATGGCGTTGAACCCCGGGGCCTACGCCGCGTGGGAGGCGCTGATCGGTGAGATCGCCCGACCGCTCGGCCTGCGACGCTACGAGCTCGTGACGCTCGCCGCGGCGCGAGGCACGCGGTCACGGCATTGCCGTCTCGCTCACGGCCGGAGATCGCTTGCGCTGTTCGAGGAGGACCAACTCGTGCGCATCGCGGCGGACTATCACGACGCCGGCCTGACCCCGGCGGAGGTCGCGATGATGGCCTACGCCGAACGGGTGGGTCGCGACTCGGACCGGATGACCGACGCCGACAGCCTGACCCTGCGCCAGCACGGCTTCTCCGACCGGGAGATCCTCGACATCACGCTCGCTGCGGCCGCTCGCAACTACTACAGCCGGGCGATCCAGGCGCTCGCGGTCGAGATCGACGTTCCCGAGGACATCGGACCCGAACTCCGTGACGCGCTCCTCCGAGGCCTCTGAGCGGTACCGCCGCGGGCTAGCGCTCCGCGACCTGGCCGGCCTCGACGACCCACCGCCGTTCGATCCGGACGGTGTCGAGCATGCGGCGGTCGTGGGTGACGAGGAGAAGTGTTCCGTCGTAGCTCTCGAGTGCCTCCTCGAGCTGTTCGATCGCAGCGAGGTCGAGGTGGTTCGTCGGCTCGTCCAAGACCAGCAGGTTGATCCCCGTCGCCTGGAGCACGGCGAGCCCGGCGCGGGTGCGCTCCCCCGGTGACAGCTCGTCGACGGGCCGGTTCACGTGGTCGGCCTTCAGCCCGAACTTCGCCAGCAGCGTCCTGACCTCTCCCGGACTGAGGTCGGGCACGATCGCCTCGAAGCGGTCGGCGAGCGGCTCCGTGCCGACGAGCAGTGAGCGGGCCTGGTCGATCTCGCCGATCCGCACACTCGAGCCGAGGCTCGCGCTGCCCGCGTCGGGTTCGCGACGACCGAGCAGCGTCGCGAGCAGGGTGGACTTGCCGGCGCCGTTGGGCCCGGTGATGCCGATGCGATCGCCCACGTTCACCTGGAGCGACAGGGGGCCGAGCTGGAAATCGCCCTGCCGGACGACGGCCTCGGACAGCGTCGCGACGACCGTGCTCGAACGCGGTGCGCTGCCGATCGTGAACTGCAGCTGCCACTCCTTGCGCGGTTCCTCGACCTCGTCCAGCCGGGCGATGCGGCTCTCCATCTGCCGGACCTTCTGGGCCTGCTTCTCCGAGGACTCCGCCGAGGCCTTCCGCCGGATCTTGTCGTTGTCGGGCGCCTTCTTCATCGCGTTCCGCACGCCCTGGCTGGACCACTCCCGCTGCACCCGGGCGCGACCGATGAGATCGGCCTTCTTGTCGGCGAACTCGTCATAGGCGTCGCGGGCATGCCGCCTGGCGACCTCGCGCTCCTCGAGGTACGCCTCGTATCCGCCCCCGAAGACGCGGTTGCTCTGCTGCGCGAGGTCGAGTTCGAGGACGCGCGTGACGCAGCGGGCGAGGAACTCGCGGTCGTGGCTGACGAGCACCACACCCCCGCGCAATCCCTGCACGAAGCGTTCGAGCCGCTCCAAGCCGTCAAGGTCGAGGTCGTTGGTCGGTTCGTCGAGGAGGACGATGTCGAATCGCGACAGCAGCAGCGCCGCCAGTCCAACGCGAGCGGCCTGCCCACCGGACAGTGAGGTCATCATCGTGGTCGTGACGTCCGCGTCGAGGTCCAGCCCGAGGTCGGCGAGGACCGCGGGGATCCGCTCCTCGAGGTCGGCCGCGCCGCTCGCCAACCAGCGGTCGAGGGCGGCGGAGTAGACGTCCGCGGGGTCCGCGCCCGCCTGCGGGGGTTCGGCGAGCGCCGCGGCGGCCGCGTCCATCGCCTCTGTCGCCGCAGCGCAGCCGGTGCGCCGGGCGATGTAAGCGGCGATGCTCTCGCCGACGACGCGCTCGTGTTCCTGCGGGAGCGCGCCCACGAAGGCGTCGGAGGGCGACAGCGTGATCGTGCCTGCCTGCGGTTCGAGGGAGCCGCCGAGGAGCTGGAGCAGGGTCGACTTCCCCGCGCCGTTCATCCCGACGACGCCGATGACGTCACCCGGTGCCACCGTCAGATCGAGGCCGTCGAACAGGGTGCGGTGGCCGTGTCCTCCGGCCAGGCCTTGGGCCACGAGCGTTGCAGTCATGGGTCAATCGTCTCACTCGGGCCGAGCGCAGGAGACCGTTCATTCCGCGCCACCCTCGCGCCCGCCCGCGAATAGCACGACATCACGATCGGGTACGCGTTCCGCACTAACCGACTGGGCGCCCCCCGAAGGTGTTACACAGGGAGCAGTTGCGGTTGATGTCGCCATCCTCTTTGGCTTCGCGCCCCTCCCACACGGAAGGGGCCTTCATGCGCCTCGAACTCTCTCCACCCGCCCGCAGCGCCAGACCCGCTCGCACTCGCCCACGGCTCTTCGCCGCAGCGGCAGTCGTGACCGTCGGACTCCTGGCCATCGGTGCCGGACCGGCGAACGCCGCGACCACGATCGACGGCCCGATCAACCTGGGCACGGCAGCCAAGTACGGCGTGCTCGCAGGGTCGACCGTCACCAACACCGACTCCCCGACCACGATCAACGGCGACCTCGGGCTGAGCCCGGGGAGCGCCGTGACCAATTTCCCGCCGGGCATCGTCAACGGCATCCAGGATGTGACCAACGAGGTCGCCGCCACCGCCAAGAACGACCTCCTCATCGCGATGGGTACCGCCTCCAGTCTCACGCCGGCCCCGCAGCAGGTCGGTGACCTCACCGGCCTCAACCTCGAGCCCGGCGTCTATGCAGGCGGAGAGATCTCCCTCACCGGCAACGTGACGCTCACCGGCGCCGCAGAGTCCGTCTGGGTCTTCCAGGCCGCGAGCACGCTGGACACCGCCGTCGGCTCCTCGGTCACCCTCGTCGGCGGCGCGAGTGCTTGCAACGTGTTCTGGCGAGTGGGCAGCTCGGCCACGCTCCGCGGAGGCGCGCCCTTCGTCGGCACGATCCTCGCCGACGCGTCCATCTCCACGCAATCGGGCACGGTCGTCGAGGGTCGCCTGCTCGCATCCACCGGTGCTGTGACGCTCGACAACACGGTCATCACCCGTCCTGCAGGCTGCGACGACGGCAGCGGCTCCGTCGTGACGACGAGCCCGGAGATCACCTCCGCTCCGCTCCCCGGCGGCACCGTCGGTACGACGTATGACAGCACCGTCACCTCCACGGGCAGCCCCGACGCGACGTACACGGTCACCTCGGGTGCCCTGCCCCCGGGACTCGTCCTCGACAGCGTGACCGGTGGCGTGACCGGCACGCCCACGACGCCCGGGACCTACACGGTCACCATCACCGCGAGTAACGGCGGCGCGCCCGACGACTCCATCGAATCGACGATCGTCATCGTCCCGCCGGGCACCCCGCAGGTCCCCGGTCAGCCGGCGGTTCCGGCCGGAGACATCACGAGGCTCCCCGACACCGGGTTCCAGGGATCCACGCTCGCGATCGTGGCCGGCTCCCTGCTCGGCCTCGGTCTGCTCGCGGGTATCGCCTCGGTGATCGTGCGACGTCGTCGACGCGACCAGCTGGGTGGCTGACGCGACACTGGTCGGCAGCCTGACGCCGTGACCGTAGGCTGAGGGCATGGATCACAAGCAGCTGCGCTCCTTCGTCGCCTCCGCGGAGACCCTCCACTTCGCGAAGGCGGCCAAGGCGCTCGGTGTGCCGCGGAGCACCGTCGTCGCCGACGTCCGGAAGCTCGAGGAGAGCGTCGGAGCGGAACTGTTCGCTCGCGACGTGGAATCCACGCAGCTGACGGACGCCGGCTACGCGTTCCTCATCGAGGCACGTCGCCAACTCGACGCCTCAGCGGCAGCAGCAGCGAAGTCGGCTCCTGCGCCGGGCGGCAAAGCCAAGGCGAACAAGGGCAAGGGTCGCGCGCCGAAGGTCAAGGGCGAGCCGCTGCCGTACAAGAAGCGCCAGGGTCGCTGAGTAGCACCCGCCGTCAGCGGTCCTGCGTCTCCGGCGCGGACTCGACGACCCGCACCGATTCGCCTCGCCGCTCCGCGTCGGCTCGGGCCGTGCGTGCGATCGACACGAGGGTTTCGACCGGTGTCGGCGCGGCCGAATCCACCGCGACGCCGAGGTTGGCAGCGCCGGCGAAGCCGTCGAGCTGCTGCGTCACGGCCTCCCGGTAGCCGGCGGCGATCGGTGCCGCGAGGTCGTGGAGACCCGAGAGGCCGGTCGGCCCCGGTTCGACCGACGTGGCCACGAGGATCGTCCCGCTCCACACGCGGGTGCAGACGGACCCGGCCGGCAGCTCACGGAAGACCGCGGCTGCGAGCAGTGCCTCCAGCTCCCCCGCCGTCGCCATCCCGTAGGCGCGGCGGAGGTCGCCGTAGCCGTCGATGGCCACCACGAGGATCGCGAGGCGACGATCGGGTTGCTGCCCCTCGCGGAGTCGGGTCGCCTCGGCGATGAACGCGCGGCGCCCCACCGCGCGGACGCCCACCCGCTCCGAGGAGAGGCGCTGCTTGCGCTCCCAGGAGCGCAGGAGGACGAGGCCGACGGCGATCGCGACGACGAACACGAGGTTCATGTAGGTCACGATGGGCGTGCTGAACAGCTGCTCGAAGATCTCCGAGTGAGGACCCGCCGTGAGGTAGACCGCGAGGCGCACGGCGGTGAACACCGCGTGCAGGATCATGACCACGACGAGCACCAGTGACGCCGGTGCCGTTCGCATCCGCCCCCGTCGCGCCTCGTACGCGACCAGGAGCGACAGCATGGTGAGCGAGATGAGCCGAGCGATGGTGCCGGCCCACTCCGGGTCGTCGGTGGGGTCGAGGACGGCGGAGATCGCCGTCACGCCGACGAAGAGGGTGCCGAGCAGCACGAGGCTGCGTCGACCGTTGAACAGCCGGCACCCGACCCACAGGGCGGCGATCGAGGCGACCATGGCGGCGTTGGCGACGGCGACGATCCATACCGAGTCGCCATTGAGCGTGGCGGCGAGGTAGCTGACCGCGGAGAGCAGGGTGGTGGCGAATCCGGACATCCAGGCTGCCATGTGGCGTCCGGCGAGGGTTCGCGCACTGTCGAGTCCGTAGAAGATCCCGCAGGCGGCGCAGACGATCACCGCCACTACCAGCATGCTCGCCAGATCGATCGTCACCCGTGGCCTCCCCCAGGCGCCCGTTCGGGTGGCGCCTCATCGAGCGTACCGCCGGAGCACGACCGCGCTGGCGGCAGGGACGTCGGAAGCATCCGGGTGCTGAACCACGGAGACCCGATGTGCCACCATCGATCCATGCGCGAATCGCCCGACCGTCCCGTCGCTGTCCGCGCGACGGCGTTCCGTGGCTCGTCGAGATGGCGCCGACGGCCGCTGCGGTTCGTCGGCTACGACGCCCTCCTGCCGGACGGTTCCGTCAGGTTCGACGTGGATCTCGCCGCAGCCATGCCCGCCCACCCGGCGGATGCCTCGACCCGCGACACGAACGTCCACGACCGCTGCCCCGAGGTCGGTGCCGGTCCGTGGGTCGACGGGTTCGGGCGTGCCGTCGACGGGCCAGAAGACGGCGGACCGCCGCTGAGCGCACGGCGCCGCGCGCGCCCCACCGACCTGCCCGGCCGCCGCCCATCGGCGAAGGTCGGG
>NZ_JACYTW010000095.1:0-9269 GCF_014841395.1 Plantibacter sp. CFBP 13570
GGGAGGCCGGCGGCGCCGAGGTGCGTCGCCCCGCGGGACCGCGCACGCTGCTCCGCGAGCGCGGCGGCGAACTCCGCCTCCCAGCCGGAAGCGACCTCGATGCCGAGGCGCCCGGCCTCCTCGATGGTCAGCTCCTTCGGGAAGCCGTTCGTATCCGACAGTCGGAACACGTCGTGTCCCGTCATGACCCGCCCGGCGTACCCCTGGACCATCTGGAGGCCTGCGCCCAGCGTGCGTCGGAACGACTGCTCCTCCTTGACGAGGACGGCGACGACCTCGTCGCGGGCGGCGGCCACCTCCGGGTAGTCGTCGGCGTACAGTCCGGCGATGACGGGCACGATCTCGCCGAAGAAGTTCTCGTGGAGGTCGAGCGAGAGCGCCAGCCGGATCGCGCGTCGGAGCAGACGCCGCATGACGTAGCCCTGCTCCTTGTTCGACGGACGCACGCCGTCCACTGCCAGGAAGGTCGCACCCCGCAGGTGGTCGGCGATGATGCGCATCGCGGCGGTCTCGTCCTCGTAGCGTTTCCCGGTGAGCTCCTGGAGCCGCTCGACGATGGGCCACAGGAGCGAGATGCGGAAGACGTCGTCGGAGTCGATCGACGCGGCGGCGATGCGTTCGAGGCCGCCGCCGAAGTCCACGTTGCGCCGAGCGAGTTCCTCGAACGAGCCGTCCTCGCGTCGGCGGTACTGCATGAAGACCTGGTTGCCGATCTCCATGAACCGTCCGCCGTCGCTCGCGGGATGCGCGAGGCCGTAGGACGGATCCTGGTACTCGGGGCCGAAGTCGTAGAACACCTCGCTGTCGGGGCCGCACGGGTCGCCGATCGGGGTGCCCTCGAGTGACCCGCCGCGGGACCACCAGTTCTCGCCGCCGTCGTAGAAGAAGATCCGCTCTCCGGGCCGCACCCCGCGGGCGTCACCATCGGCCTGTGAGCCGATCTCCGCGATCCCGTTGGAGACCCCGCGTTCGGCGAACACGGACGCCCAGATCGACGCGGCCTCGTCGTCGCGCGGGATGCCGTTCGCGGGATCGCCGATGAAGCAGGTGACGGAGATCCGCTCCGGATCCAGCCCGACGATGTCGACCAGGAAGGTGAAGAACTGCCGGATCTGCGTCTCCTTGAAGTAGTCGCCGAGCGACCAGTTGCCGAGCATCTCGAAGAAGGTGGTGTGCCGGTTGTCGCCGACCTCCTCGATGTCCTGGGCCCGGACGCACGGCTGGCTGTCGGTCAGCCGCCGTCCGTCGGGGTGATCCTCACCGAGGAGGTACGGCAGGAGCGCCTGCATCCCGCTGCCGTTGAACAGGGTGCTCGTGTCGCCGCGCGGGACGAGCGGTGCCCGCGTGATCAGCGCGTGGCCGTTCCGCTCGAGGAAGTCGAGGTAGGCGTTCCGGATCTCGTGGGCGTCCATGCCGACACGATTCCAGCTTTCCGGCCCGAGGGGAAGCCGGTGGGCGCGGCGACCCGACTCAGTCCGCGTCGTGGAGTGATCGCAGGGCGGTCACGACGTCGTCGTGCCAGCGGCGGGCCGCGGGGAGCACGCCGCCGAAGATGGGGGTGTCGTGCGTCGCGCCCAGGTACATCGTCCCGCTCGCGTCGACGCCGTCGGCCCGGAGGGCGGCGAGGTAGGCCGCGCCGTCACCGCGGAGCGGGTCGTACTCGGCCGTGAGGATCACGGCGCGGGGGAGGTCCGCGTGCGATCGGGCGAGGAGGGGCGATGCGTGCGGCTCCTTCGCCTGACGTCGATCGAGGAGGTAGGTCTTCGCGACGGAACGCAGCTCCTTGATCGCGAAGATCCTCGGGATGCCCATCTCCCGCACGGGACGGAGGTCGATGTGGCCGCCGGTCAGGTCCGTGACCGGCACCTCGAGCAGCTGGAGTCGGATGGGCAGCCGGCCGCGTTCACGATTCACGAGCGTGAGCGCCGCCGCGATGCTGCCGCCGGCGGACACCCCGGCGACGGCGATCCGCCGCGCGTCGATGCCGAGCGTCGCGGCCTCGGCGAACAGCCACTCGAGCGAGGCGTGGGCCTGCTCCAGCTGCGTCGGGTACCGGTGCTCGGGAGCGAGCGCGTAGTCGACGGCGGCGATGACCACGCCGGCGTCGGCCGCCCGACGACGGAACCCCGCGTCGGTCGTCGGGTAGTCGATCCCGCCGATGCGGAACGCCCCACCGAAGAAGGACAGGACCGCGGGCACCGCCTGGTCTCCGTCGGTCGTGGGCGGGTGGTAGAGCCGGATCCGGACGTCGGGGAAGCCGGCGACCGGGATCGTGTGCTCCTCGATGCGCAGCTCCGGGCCCGGGACGCCGACGGTCGCGAGCTCCTTCTTGTCCCAGTTCCGCGCGGCCTTGCGGTGCTGTGCGCGTGTCTTCTTGCGGCGGGGAGCGGCGGTGGTGGCCTTCGCCGTCGGGCTCGAGGGCTTCGTCTTCGGTCCGGCGGCCCTCGGAGAGGTCGCCTTCGGGTCGGCCGCGGGAGCGGGCTTCGGGCGCGCGACGGTGGTCGTCTTCGGCCGCAGGAAGAAGGCCTTCGCCTGCTCGAGTGCGGTCGAGATGAGGTAGGCGCGGTGCGTCCGCGCTCGTTCGACGAAGATCGGGTCGAGGGGCAAACGACTCACCTGCTCTGCTGCTCGGATGGGCGGATTCCAGCAGTCTAGGCGGCTCGGTGGACGACGGCCGTGGCTTGCCTGATCGATCCTTCCGCGGGGCTTCACCTCCTGTTCACCGGGAAGCCCGGCCCTGTTCGGGCGCCGCTCGTAGCGTGATCACACGTACGGCACACAGCAGTGCCCGCGTCGGTCACTCGCGGTTCCGATCCACCGGAGCCACGCGCGGAGCGGGCGGGTGCATCGGTCCTTCTGAAAGGTACGTCCCAGCACATGAAGCTCTCCCTCACCCGCGTCGCTGCGCTCGGCGCCGCCGCCCTCCTCTCGATCGGCCTGGCCGCCTGTGCGAGCGCCACCGCCAGCGACACCGGTTCCGCCGCGGCCGGGACCTTCGCGGTCGACGATCAGACCCTCGTCTTCGGCGTCGTCCCCGACTCGGTCGACACGCAGACCAACTACCAGCCGCTCATGGACTACATCGCCAAGGAGACCGGCAAGAAGGTCGAGTACCACGAGTCGACCGACTACGCAGCGCTCATCGAGGCGGCCGTGGCCGGGAAGATCGACGTCGCCTCCTTCTCCGGCTTCACCTACGTGACCGCGCTCAACAACGGGGCCAAGATCACGCCGATCTCGTCGATCATCACCGACAAGGGGCAGGAGCCGGGCTACTACTCCGAGGCGATCGTCCCGAAGGACTCGTCGATCACGAAGATCGAGGAGTTCAAGGGCAAGAAGGTCTGCTTCGTCGACCCGTCCTCCACCTCCGGCTACCTCTTCCCCAGCTACAACCTGCTCGAGGCGGGGATCGACCCCGAGAAGGACATCACCCCGGTCTTCGCCGGCAAGCACGACGTCTCGGTGACGAAGACCGCCGAGGGCGTCGAGTGCGAGGCGGGCTTCGCCGAGGACTCCGAGGTCGAGAAGAACGACGGCGTGAAGGTCATCGCCCGCACCATGGTCCCCGGTGCGCCGATCGTCGAGTCCGACTCGCTGCCCACCGACGTGAAGGAGAAGCTCGAGAAGGCCCTGTCCGAGGTCACGATCGACCAGATCATCGACTCCGGCGTGAAGAGCGCCGACAGCGACGCCTTCCGCGCGACCTTCTACGGCACCTCGCCGGTCGACGACGCGTACTACGACACCATCCGCGACATCTGCAAGAAGACCAACGCCAAGCAGTGCCAGGCCTGACCTGAGCGCCAGTCCCGCCCTTCGACAAGCGGTTCCTGAGCTTGTCGAAGGGCAGTGACCGGTGCTCCGGTATCCGCTCACCGAGCCTGTCGAGGCGCGACATCCGCACCACCACCAACCTCACGAGAGGCAGCAGCCATGAGCGTCACCGAGCAGCAGGCGCGTCACACCGCATCCGACCAAGCGGAACCGCTCGTGCGTCTCCGCGGGGTCACGAAGCGCTTCGACCGGACGGTCGCCCTGCAGCGCGTCGACCTCGACATCCGTCGCGGTGAGATCGTCGTCCTGCTCGGTCTGTCGGGCTCCGGCAAATCGACGCTCCTCCGTCACCTGGACGGTCTCGAGCGGCCCACCGCCGGGTCGGTCTCGGTCCTCGGCGACGAGGTGCCGGCCCTCGGACAGCGCGCCCTACGCCGGCTCCGCGCCCGCGTCGGGTTCGTCTTCCAGCAGTTCGAGCTGGTCCCGTCGCTCACCGTCCTCGAGAACGTCCTGACCGGTTCGCTGGCGGGCGTCCGCGGGCCGCGTCTCGGCATCCTCGGCTACGGCCGCACCCTGAAGTTGAAGGCGCTCGGTCACCTCGACCGCGTCGGGCTCCTCGAGCGTGCGTACCAGCGCGCCGACACCCTCTCCGGCGGACAGCAGCAGCGCGTCGCCATCGCCAGAGCGCTCATGCAGGACCCCGAGATCCTCCTCGCCGACGAGCCCGTCGCCTCCCTCGACCCGGAGTCGAGTGAGCAGGTGATGGCCCTCATCCGCGAGATCGCGATCGACCGCGGACTCACCGTCGTGTGCAGCCTGCACCAGGTCGACCTCGCGCTCTCCTGGGGCGACCGCATCGTCGGCCTCCGCCACGGCGAGGTGGTCCTCGACACCACGACCGACGGCCTGTCGAAGACCGAGGTGATGGAGATCTACGGCCGGGTCGCGACGAGCACCCGTGAGCTGCAGGCGATCGCGGTTGAGTTGGAGACCGATGAGCTGCTCGGCGACCCCGACGACGACCTCCGCGGCCTACTCGGCGTCGAGGAGCGCGTGGGCGAGGACGAACTGCCCGACGACCCGGAGTGGGAGTTCGACGCCGACGTCGACGGCCGCGAGCCCGACGAGCTCCGTCGACCCGGCAGGACCCGCTGATGGTCGTCACCGCGCCCGCGAAGACGGCACCGCCCGCCGGCCGCCCGCCAGGACTCTCCGGACCCGTCCCGGTCGGTCGGCTCCGCCCGCAGACGATCGCCGCCGTGCTCACGCTCGTCGCGCTGCTCGCGTTCTCGGTCTACTCGCTCCTCGAGGTCGGGATCTCGATCCCGAACATGGTGGCGAGCTGGGGCAACGCGGTCAACTTCTTCAACCGGGTGGGCACGATCACGTTCCCGCCGCCCGGGGAACTGCTGTCGCTCACCGCCCTGACCCTCGGGATCGTCATCTCCGGCACCGTCCTCGCTGCGGTGCTGTCGATCCCGGTCGCGTACCTCGCAGCCGCCAACACGACCCCAGGACCGGCGTGGCGCGCGGTCGGTCGGTTCGTCGGCGTGCTCAGCCGTGCCGTGCCGGACGTCGTCATCGCGATGATCCTCGTGCTCATGTTCTCGCTCGGCTCGCTGCCCGGCATCATCGCGATCGGGCTGCACTCCGTCGGCATGATCTCGAAGCTCTTCGCTGACGCGATCGAGCAGGTCGACGAGGGGCCGCGACTCGCGATCCGGGCGGCCGGCGGCTCGAAGCTGCAGGAGTTCACCTCGGGTGTCCTGCCGCAGGTCCTGCCGTCCTGGGTGGCAACGGTCCTCCACCGCGGCGACATCAACCTGCGCGGTTCGGTCCTGCTCGGCTACGTCGGCGTCCTCGGCCTCGGCCGTGAACTGTCGCTCGCGTTCAAATCGCTCGACTACTCGCTCGGCATCGGACTCGCGATCGTCATCTTCGCGCTGTGCGTCGTCATGGAGATCGTGTCGAGCACCGTGCGGACCGTGATGCTCGGGGTGCAGCCGACCGGACGCGGACTCGGTGACCGCGTCGTGCGTCGGGTGGCCGCGGGCCGGGGGGCACGTCGCGTGGCGAGCGGGAGCAGCCGGACGGCCGCCACTCCGAGCGCCGAATCCCGGATCGCCGCTGCAGCGAAGCGCCCCTGGACGCCGGCCCGCGTCCGCGACACCGTCGGTGCCTGGCTCGCCGTGGCGGTCGTGGTCTGGGGCGTCGTCGTGTCCGACATCCAATGGGGCGACCTCGTGACGTTCTGGGCGAAGGCCCCCGACGTCCTCGTCCGACTCTGGCCGCCGTCGTTCGGCATGCGCACGACGGAGCAGATGGTCGAGGCGATGTTCGAGACCGTCGCAATCGCCTTCGCGGCGACCCTCATCGCCCTCGTCTGCTCGATCGTCATCGGGTCCCTCGCCGCTCGGAACGTCGCCCCGAACCGCGGTGTCCGCACCGGCGCCCGGTTCGCGCTCGTCGGCATCCGCGGCATCCCGGAGCTCATCCTCGCGATCCTCCTCATCGTCGTCACCGGGCTCGGTGCCCAGGCGGGGACGCTCGCGCTCGGCATCTGCGGGATCGGCCTCCTCGGCAAGCTCATCGCGGACTCCTTCGAGGAGGTCGCGCCCGGACCGGAACGCGCGCTGACCGCCGTCGGTGCGACGCGACCGCAGGTCTACGCCGCCGCGACGCTCCCGCAGGGTGCCCGCGCACTGGTCGGGCACACCTTCTACACGCTCGACACGAACATCCGCGCCGCGACCATGCTCGGCATCGTCGGCGGAGGCGGCATCGGCTACTACCTGATCCAGGCGGACCAGGGCGGGAACTACGACCAGGTCACGGCCATCGTGCTGATGATCCTCGCGGTCGTCCTCGTCGTCGAGGGCATCGCCATGTGGATGCGGAGGGTGTTCTCGTGAACGGACGACGGATGAGCGGCGGGGTGTCGGCGGCGCGGGTCGGCCTCGGTGTCGGCTCGCTCGGTGCCTCGGCTGATCGCGCGGACGTCGTGATCGTCGGAGCCGGCATCGTCGGGCTGTCGGCGGCGCTCGCCGCCGTGGACGCCGGTGCCGAGGTCGTGGTCGTCGAACGCTCGGCCGAAGCCCAGGGTGCGTCGGTCCGCAACTTCGGCCATCTGGCCGCGACGCCGCAGGCCGGGCTCGCAGCTCGCCTCGCCGCGCGTTCGGCCGAGATCTGGCAGCGACTCGAGCAGGACGCGCGATTGTGGGTCCGGCGCTCGGGCACGCACGTGGTCGCCCGGCACCTCGACGAGTTGCGCGTCCTCGAGGACTTCGCGGCGTCCCGTGCCCAGGCGGGAGCCGCGGCCGACGTCCGCCTGTACGACGCGGCCGAGTTCCTGCAGCAGGTGCCGGTCAGCGCCGCCGACGTGGTGGGCGGCGCCTGGCTGCCACGCGACCTCCAGGTGAACCCGCGTCAGGCCCTGGGCGCCGTCACGGCGTACCTGGAACGCCGCGGTGTCGAGTTCCGACGCCGGACGACCGTGACGGGACTGCGCTCCGGCTTCGTCGACACCAGCCGCGGCGTCATCGCCGCAGGCCTCACCGTGGTCGCGGTGAACCACGACATCGACACCCTCCTCCCCGAGCTGGCCGAGCGGGCGGTCGTCCGTCGATGCGCGCTCGACATGGTCCGGGTGCGCGCCGAGCTGCCGAAGCCGATGCCGGCGCCACTCCTGACCGGATGGTCACTCCTGCGCTACGCGGGATTCGCCGACTCGCCCGCCATCCCGGCCCTCCGGGAGCGACTGCAGCAGGATCACCCCGGGCTCGCCTCGCTCGACGTCAACCTCATGGCGACCCAGTTGCCGGACGGCTCGATCATCCTCGGCGACACCCACAGCCGCGGCGAGGCGGTCTCCCCGTTCCAGTCCGAGCACGCCTTCGACGAACTCCTGCGGGCAGGAAACGCGCTGTTCGGGACGAGGCTCGACGTCCTCGAACGCTGGCAGGGCGTCTACGCCACCGCCCCGGAGGAGTTGCTCATCGACGAACCGACCCCGGGCGTCCGTGTGGTCGCCGCGACGACGGGCATCGGGATGACCACCGGACCCGCACTCGGCGAGCTGGCCGTCGCCGAGCACCTCGGCCCGACCTTCTCGCCGGCGCAGCCGACCAGCATCCGTGCCGCATCAGCCCACCTTCAGAAAGGCCTCTCGTGACCAGCATCGATCGACCCCAGCAGGACAGCACCGCGGCGCCCGACCTCAACGACGACGTGGAGACCGACCTCGACGACCTCGACGAGCTGGAGGACGGGTTCGACGACGCGCACGAGGACGACCTCCTGCTCGAACTGGTGGTCCTCGACCTCGCCGGGACGACGGTCTCGGACGACGGCGTCGTCGAGGACGCCTTCCGCGTCGCCGCCGAGACGATCGGCATCGACACCGAGGACGCGCTCGACGCGGCCATCGAGCTCGTCCGCGACACGATGGGCCAGTCGAAGCTCGACGTGTTCCTCATGCTGACCGACGGCGACGAGGCTCGAGCCGCTTCCGGCAACGCCGCCTTCGAAGCGGCCTACGAGCGACTCGTCGGCGAGGGGCGCGTCGAGGCGATCGCCGGAGCCGAGGACACGGTGCGGCGGCTCCGCGAGCTCGGCGTGGGCGTCGTGTTCACCACCGGGTTCGCCCCCGCCACGCGCGACGCGCTCCTCGCGAGCCTCGGGTGGTCCGAACTCGCCGACGACGCCCTGTCGCCCGCCGACGCCGGTCGGGGGCGTCCAGCGCCGGACCTGCCGCTGACGGCGCTCCTCCGGTTCGGTGCGAGCGCCGTCGACACCGTGGTCGTCGTCGGCGACACGGCCAGCGACATGCTGTCCGGGGTGAACGCCGGCGCCGGGCTCGTCGTCGGGGTGCTCACCGGAGCACACGACGAGGAGACGCTGCTCGAGGCGGGCGCCGACGAGATCATCACGAGCATCGCCGAGTTGCCCGCGCTGCTCGGTCTCGACTGAACGACCGACCGGGGGAACCATGCACACGACGCTCACCGCGCACGAGGGCAACGACGTCTTCATCAGACCGTCGCCGATCGCGATGGTCTGGCAGGGGCCGGGGCACCCGCACCAGGCGATGGCGGTGCCCGGGGTGACGCTCGGGCCGGGCGACGTCCTCGTCGAGGTGGAACTGGCGACCGTGTGCGGCTCCGACGTGCACACCGTCCTCGGGCACCGTGACGCCGCCACGCCGCTCGTCCTCGGGCACGAACAGGTGGGACGCGTCGTGGCGGTCGGGGGCCCCGTCACCGCGGTGGACGGCACGGTCCTCGTCGCGGGGATGCGGGTCGTGTGGTCGGTCGTCGTGAGCTGCGGCGTCTGCGACCGCTGCTCCGCCGGCCTGGAGCAGAAGTGCCGCCGGCTCGCGAAGTACGGGCACGACCGGGTCCACCGCGGCTGGGAGCTGAGCGGCGGATTCGCCACCCACGTCGAACTCCTCGAGGGCACCGCCATCGTGATCGTGGGGGAGACGCCGCCCGCCG
>NZ_JACYTW010000096.1:0-9102 GCF_014841395.1 Plantibacter sp. CFBP 13570
GGGCCGCCGCCTCGTCCGCCGCCGCAGGGGTGGGGGCCGACGCCGTGGCGCCGGCGGCTGCCGCATCGTCGTCCGACTGGCCGCCCGTCGTTCCCTGGGCTGCGCCGTTCACCGGCCGGTAGTGCTCGAGGATCGGCCACCAGGAGCGGTCCACGGAATCCTTGTCGACGAGGTACTGCTCGTACATCTCGTCGACGAGCCATTCATTGGCTCCGAATTCGTTCGTTGCGCCGTCATCGGCGCCCACTCCGGTCATCTGGCTCGACACCGTCGATCGCCCACTCTCTCCGTTGAATTCTCACTGTTTGCAGGCAGGGAACATGCCCGCACGATCCAGTCATCAAGCCTAAACCCATTCCGTCGTCGGTGCGGCTCGGACGCCGGTCGGGATACGGTGTTCTCATGCGGTTCATCGGTGAGATTCCCAGCCACGACCTGACGTACTCGGACGTGTTCCTCGTCCCCAGCCGCTCCGGGATCACGAGTCGACTCGACGTCGACCTGGCTCCGGACGACGGCACCGGCGCCACGATCCCGATCGTCTCCGCCAACATGAACTCCGTCACCGGGCCACGCCTCGCGGCGGCACTGGCGCGGCGCGGCGGACTCGGCGTCCTGCCGCAGGACATGCCGCTCCAAGAGCTCGACGCGGCGATCCGCTGGGTCAAGGAGCAGCCGGTCGCCTTCGACACGCCGCTGATCATGCGCGCCGATCAGACCGCGGCCGACGCCCTGCGCCTGATCCCCGCGGTCGCCGGTCACGGCATCGTGCTCCACGACGAGCGCGACGCCTTCGCCGGCTGCATCCCGGCCGCACGTCTCGCCACGGCGCTGCCCGACGCACGGCTCGGCGACCTCGCTCGCGGGTCGCTCGCCTCGATCGACGCCGACGACGTGACCGGTGGCCGGGCCGCGTTCGACCTCATGGTCGCCGCCGACCTCGAGTTCGCGCCCGTGCTGCACCACGGCGCCGTCGTCGGCACCCTCAGCCGGACGAGCGCGCTCCGGTCGACCATCTACACGCCGGCGCTCGACGCGTCGGGCCGGCTCCGGGTCGCCGCGGCGATCGGCATCAACGGCGACGTCGCCGTCAAGGCGCAGGCGCTCGCCGCCGCCGGGGTGGACGTCCTCGTGATCGACACCGCCCACGGGCACCAGGAGGGCATGCTCTGCGCGATCGCGGCCGTCCGTGCGCTCGGTCTCGGCCTCCCGATCGTCGCCGGCAACGTCGTGTCCGCCGTCGCGGTGCAGGACCTCGTCGACGCCGGTGCGGACATCCTCAAGGTCGGTGTCGGACCCGGTGCGATGTGCACCACGCGGATGATGACGGCGGTCGGACGTCCGCAGTTCTCGGCCGTGCTCGAGACGGCCGCGACCGCCCGCGCACTCGGCGCGAAGGTCTGGGCGGACGGTGGCGTCCGCTACCCCCGCGACGTCGCCCTCGCCCTCGCGGCCGGTGCGTCCTCGGTCATGATCGGGTCCTGGTTCGCCGGCACGATCGAAGCCCCCGGTGAGCTGCAGCGCGCCGCTGACGGGTCGCTCTACAAGGAGAGCTGGGGCATGGCGTCGACCAAGGCCGTGCACGAGCGCTTCGGTCGACTCGACCCGTTCGAACTCGCGCGGAAGACGCTCTTCGCCGAGGGCATCTCGTCCTCCCGCATCACGATCGACCCGCTCCGGCCCTCGGTCGAGGACCTCCTCGACATGATCACCGCCGGTGTGCGCTCGTCGTTCACCTACGCGGGTGCCGACTCGGTCCCCGGCTTCCACGAGCGCGCCATCGTCGGCGTCCAGTCGGCCGCCGGGTACGAGGAGGGCAAGGCGCTGCCCGTCTCCTGGTGAGCCGGGGCGCTGGTGCGGCGCGCACGACCGCGGTGGGATGATGGGCCCATGGTGGTGAACGGTGGGACGCACGGGTTCGGTGTCGGCATGCAGGTCCTCGTGCTCGTGGACCCGGGATCCGATCCCTCGACGGGGGAGCGTGCCTCCGGGGTCATCGTCGCGCCCGGCCGCCAGCGCGCCGCGGCGTTCGTCTCGGTGTGGACCGAACAGCTGACGACGTGGATCGTCGAGTTCGACGAACCCTTCACCGCGCCCGACGGTAGCGGCCCGCACGAATCGGCCGAGGTCCGCGAGACCTACCTCATCCCGGCGCCGTTCGCCGATGCGTCGGAGTCCGTCGACGCCTGACCGCCGTGTGCTCGCTCAGGCGAGCGACCGGTCCATGATGGCCGAGGAGAGTGCCTCCACCGGGCCGGCCGCCTCCAACGGGTTCGCGAGCAGAGTGAAGTCGACGCCGCCCAGGGGCGGGAGTTCCAGCCGGTTGCTCAGCATGACGAGGTCGCTCGGGATCAGGCTGCGCGGGAAGACCGCGACGCCGAGCCCGGCCCGCACCGCCGCGAGGACGCCGTTCACCTCCCTGGTACTGCAGGTGATCCGCCAGGTGCGCCCGGCGGCCTCGAGGGCGTCGATCGCCAGCTGCCGGGAGAGACTCGGATCCTGGTAGGCGATGAGGGGGACGGGCTGGCCCGGTTCGATCGTGGTCTTCTCGAGACCGACCCAGACCATCGAGTCGGTCCGTACGAGCTTGCCCTCGTTCTGGCCTGGGTGCATCTTGATGAAGATGAGGTCGAGGGCGCCCGCCTTCAGCCGACGGTAGAGCGGCCCGCTCTGGTTCACGGTGAGTTCGAGGTTCAGCTGCGGGTGACCCTGACGGAAGTGCCGCAGGATCCGGGGGAGCTGGGTCATCGCGAGGTCGTCGGCGGCCCCGAAGCGGAGGCGACCGCTCATCGCCGAGCCGGTGAAGTAGCTCTCCGCCGAGGCGTGTGCAGCGAGGATGGTCCGCGCGAACCCGGCCATCGCGTCACCGTTGTCGGTCAGGCGGACCGCCCTCGTGTCCCGGACGACGAGCCACCGGCCGGCGGCCTCCTCGAGCCGTCGGATCTGCTGACTGACCGTCGGCTGGCTCAACCCGAGCTGCGCGGCAGCGCGCGTGAAGTTCTTCGTCTCGGCGACGGCAAGGAAGGTGCGCAGCAGTGCGGGGTCGAACATGCGTGAGCCGATCATTCGGGAATCGAATAGGACTGATAGGGATCATCCTGCTCGGAAATGGCCGCGTCGGCAATAGCGTGGATGGGAGCCGACGGCCTCCGCGGCTCCACCCATACGACACGCACTCGACATACGAAACGCTGGCTCTCTCCGTGACCCCTCCCTCCGACACCGCCGTCGCTCCGCCGCCGCCCACCGCCCCCATGCCGATCGTGGGGGAGCGCCCCGCCTGGCGGGACACCTTCTCCTCGCTCCGCGTCCCGAACTTCCGACTCTTCACGATCGGACACATCGTCGTGACGACCGCGATCGGGATGCAGCGCATCGCGCAGGACTGGCTCGTCCTCGAGCTCTCCGGCAGCGTCGCCGCCGTCGGGATCACGGTCGCGATGCAGTTCGCGCCCATGCTGCTGTTCGGACTGCTCGGCGGGGTGATCGCGGACCGCTACTCCAAGCGCGTGCTGCTCATGATCACGCAGTCGCTCGCCGCCGTCCTCGCGGTCGCGCTGTCGATCCTGACGCTCAGCGGCGCGGTCGAGGTGTGGCACATCTACGTCATCGCCTTCATGCTCGGCCTCGTCACCGTCGTCGACAACCCCGCCAGACAGGTGTTCGTGAACGAGCTCGTTGGGCCGGCGAGGCTGCGGAACGCCATCAGCCTCAACTCCGCCGTCTTCCAGCTCGGCCAGCTCGTCGGTCCGGCCGTCGGCGGTGTCCTCATCACCGCCGTCGGTTCCGGGTGGTCCTTCGCGATCAACGCGCTCGCCTGCTCCGGCGTCGTGCTCACCCTGGCGCTCATGCGTGTCTCGGAACTCGTCCCGACCCCGGTCGTCGCGAAGGCGAAGGGCCAGCTCAAGGAGGGGCTCGGGTACGCCATGCGGAAGCCGGCCATCCGGTGGACGGTCATCATGGTCGCGTTCATGTCGGTGTTCGCCTTCAACCTGCCGGTCCTGCTCGCCGCCTACGCGTCGGACGTCTTCGACATCGGCGCGAGCGGCTACGGGTTCCTCAACGCCCTCGTCGCCGTCGGCGCGCTGACCGGGGCGCTCGCGTCGACGAGACGCGGGGGTGTGGACCTGCGCATCGTGATCGTCGCTGCGGCGGCGGTCGGCGTTCTGCAGGCGGCCGCCGGGGCGATGCCCGTGCTCCTCCCCTTCGCCCTCCTGCTCGTCGCGGGCGGGGTCGCGAACCTCCTCTTCATCACGGCGGCGAACTCCCTCGTCCAACTGTCGTCCAACATGGCGATCCGCGGCCGGGTGATGTCGCTGTACATCCTCGTGCTGCTCGGCGGGCAGTCGATCGGCGGCCCGCTCATGGGCTGGCTCGTCGAGGTCGCCGGGGCCCATGTGGGCATGATCGTCTCGGGCGGGGTCCCGGCGCTCGCCGCGGCGTGCATCGGCGTGCGGTTCCTCCTCGTGCGGCGTCGGAAGCGTCGCGCGGCCGAGGAGCGCCGGCGTCTCGCGGAGGCTGAGAAGAACCCCGGAAATCCGGGGTCCACAGCCGCGGATGTCCGATAGACTCGTCCGCACAATGGACGACCCTCCTTCAGACAGATCCCCCGGCCACCATCCCAGCCCCGTGCTGACCCGCTCACGGGAGACGACCGCCCACCCGGGCGACGGAACCCCCACTCCGGCATCGACCGCTCAGCACGGACGGGATCGTCATGTCTGAGTGGATCATGCTCGGCGTCGGCCTCGTACTGACCATCGGGACGGGTTTCTTCGTCGCCTCCGAGTTCGCGCTCGTGAACCTCGACCGCGCCGATCTCGAGGCCCGCCGCGACCGTGGTGAGACCCGCCTGACGATGACGATCGCAGCGCTCAAGATCACCTCGACGCACCTGTCGAGCGCGCAGCTCGGGATCACCCTGACCACCCTCCTCACCGGTTACACCATGGAGCCGGCGCTGTCGTCGATGCTCGCCGGTCCGCTCGGCTCCATCGGGATCCCCGAGGGCGTCGTCGCCGTCGTTGCGACGATCGTCGCGATCACCCTCGCCACGCTGCTCAGCATGATCATCGGCGAGCTCGTCCCGAAGAACTTCGCGCTCGCGTTGCCCCGACAGACGGCCAAGTTCGTCGTGCCGTTCCAGACGGCCTTCACCTGGGTGTTCAAGCCCGCCATCGTCGTCCTCAACGGCAGCGCCAACGGCTTGCTGCGGTCGATGGGCATCGAGCCCAAGGAGGAGCTGTCCGGAGCCCGGACGGCCGAGGAGCTGTCGTCGCTCGTGCGTCGATCGGCGCTCGAGGGCACACTCGAGGCCGACACCGCGACCCTGCTCAACCGCACCCTCCGCTTCTCGAGCCACGATGCGTCGGACGTCATGACGCCCAGGCCGCGCATCGCGTCGATCCAGCGTGGCGAACCCGCCCAGGCGGTGCTCGCCCTCGCGAGGTCGACCGGCCACTCGCGCTTCCCGGTCACCGATGCCGACGTCGACGACATCACCGGTGTCGTGCATGTCAAGCAGGCCATCGCGGTCCCGCGCGACCGACGCGGCGAGGTGCCCGTCTCGGCCCTGCAGTCGCCGGCCCTGCGCGTCCCCGAGACGATGAAGCTGGACGTGCTGCTCTCGCAGCTGCGCGGACGCGGATACCAGATGGCCGTCGTGGTCGACGAGTACGGCGGCACCGCCGGCGTGACCACCCTCGAGGACCTCGTCGAGGAACTCGTGGGCGAGGTCGCCGACGAGCACGACCGTTCGCGTGCCGGAGTGGTCCGCGGACGCGACTCCACGACCTTCCCGGGCAGCCTCCGTCCCGACGAGCTCCTCGAGCGAGCCGGCGTGCGCGTCCCCGAGGACGGCCCGTACGAGACGGTCGCGGGCTACGTCATGAGCGAGCTCGGACGACTCGCGGTCTCGGGCGACGAGCTCGAGCTCGAGGACGGCACGCTCCGCGTCGAGCGACTCGACGGCCGACGGATCGATCGGATCCGATTCACCCCGAGACCCGTCGTGTCGGAGGACGGTGGTGACGTATGAGCGACTGGGCAGGAATCGCCTGGCTCGTGGTGCTGCTGCTCGCGAACGCCTTCTTCGTCGGTGCCGAGTTCGCGGTCATCTCCGCGCGTCGGTCGCAGATCGAACCCCTCGCCGAGCAGGGGAGCCGGAGCGCCAAGACCGCGCTGTGGGCCATGGAACACGCCACGCTCATGTTGGCGACGAGTCAGTTGGGCATCACCGTCTGCTCGCTGCTCATCCTGAACGTCTCCGAGCCGGCGATCCACCACCTGCTGGAGGTGCCGTTGGCGCTGACCGGCTGGCCCGAGGAGACCATCGGCACGGTGGCGTTCATCATCGCGCTGCTGCTCGTCTCCTATCTCCACGTGGTCTTCGGCGAGATGGTCCCGAAGAACCTCTCCTTCTCGATCCCGGATCGCGCGGTCCTGCTGCTCGCTCCGCCGCTCGTCTTCGTGGCGCGCGTCTTCCGTCCGATCATCGTGTCCCTCAACGCGACCGCGAACGCCGTCCTCCGCCTGTTCCGGGTGGAGCCGAAGAACGAGGCCGCGAGTGCGTTCACGCTGGACGAGGTGGCGACCATCGTCGACCAGTCCACCCGCGAGGGTGTGCTCACCGACTCGACGGGTGCGCTCGTGGCGGCGTTCGAGTTCACCGAGAAGAAGGTCCACGACGTGGCCCTGCCGCTCGGGAGCCTCATCACGCTCACGGAGGAGGCCACCCCCTCGGACGTCGAGCGCGCCGTCGCCAAGTACGGCTACTCGCGGTACGTGATCGTCGACGACGAGTCGGTGCCGATCGGGTACCTCCACCTGAAGGACGTGCTGCGGTACGACGACCTCGACGGTAGTGGCGACGAGGAGCGGCCGGTGCCCGCGAAGCACATCAGGCAGCTCGTGTCGGTGTTCGAGGATTCGGACGTCGAAGACGCGCTGACCACGATGCGCCGCTCGGGAGCGCACGTCGCCCGGGTGTTCGACGAAGCGGGCGCCACCACCGGGGTCCTCTTCCTCGAGGACATCATCGAGGAGCTCGTCGGCGAGGTCCAGGACGCCACCCGGCGTCGCTGATCGGACGCCTGAGCGCTGAGACGACGACGGCCCGCACACGATCGCGTGCGGGCCGTCGTCGTGTCGGGGTCGCGCTCAGGCGCGCGGCTTGGCCCGCTCGTACTGGCCCGGCCAGGCCACCTCCACACCGAGCTCGGTGGCGGCGCGCAACGCGAAGTGCGGATCACGGAGCGCCTCGCGGGCGACCATGACCGCCTCCGCCTGCCCGTCGGCGACGATGGCCGCGGCCTGCTGGGCGTCGGTGATGAGTCCGACGGCGCTCGTGTCGACACCCGTCGACCCGATGTGCGCGGCGAATGGGACCTGGTACCCGGGGGAGAGCGGGATGCGGACGCCGCCGACGGCTCCACCGGTGGAGATGTCGAAGAAGTCGGCCCCGCGCTCGGCGCACCAGGCGGCGACGGTCGCGGTCTGGTGTTCATCCCATCCGTCGTCCACCCAGTCCGTGGCCGAGAACCGGACGAACAACGGGAGACCGGCCGGGAGGACCCCGCGAACCGCTTCGACGACCCGCAGAAGGAGCTTGGCCCGGTTCTCGAGCGAGCCGCCGTAGCCGTCCTCGCGGTGGTTGACGAGTGGTGAGAGGAACTGGTGCAGCAGGTAGCCGTGCGCCGCGTGGAGTTCGATCACCTGGAAGCCGGCGTCGACCGACCGGACGGCCGCCGCGCGGAAGTCGTCGACGACGCGGTCGATCCCCTCGTCGTCGAGGGCCTCCGGAACCGCGTAGCCCGGGAAGGCCTCGGGCGATGGAGCGACCGTCGACCAGCCACCCTCCTCGATCGGCACACTGCCGTGTCCGTCGGTGCCCCAGGGGGCGAACGTGGAGGCCTTCCGGCCGGCGTGCGCGAGCTGGATGCCGGGGACGGAACCCTGCTCGGTGATGAACGCGGTGATCCGTCGCCAGGCCTCGCGCTGTTCGTCGTTCCAGATGCCTGCGTCCTGGGGCGAGATCCGACCCTCGGGGCTGATCGCCGCCGCCTCGGAGATGACGAGGCCGAAGCCGCCCGCCGCGAACTGGCCGAGGTGCATGAGGTGCCAGTCGGTCGGGACGCCGTCCTGGGCGGCGACGCTGTACTGGCACATCGGGGCGATCCACAGGCGGTTGGGGATGGTGAGGTCGCGGATGGTGATCGGATCGAACAGCTGGGGCACGGAACTCCTCGGGTCTCTGGGCGACGGGCGTCGCCACCCGGCTCAACGTCCCGGCGCGCGCTCGGATTCCCGTCTCCGGGATGACCGACGATCGACGGCTCAGCGTCAGTCCGCCGCGACGACTGGCCTAGGGTGATGGCATGGCCGAACCGCGACTCTGGACCCCTGCCGACGCACGCGACTGGATCGCCGTGCCCGACGCCGAATCGGACAAGTACTCCCGGGGTGTCCTCGGCGTCGTGACCGGGTCCGACCGCTACCCGGGTGCCGCCGTCATCGGTGTCGAGGCGGCGATCCGCACCGGCGTCGGCATGGTCCGTTACCTCGGCGCGGACCGACCGGCGAACCTCGTGCTGCAGCGCCGCCCCGAGATCGTGACGGCGGAGGGGCGCGTGCAGGCGTGGCTCATCGGCTCCGGCATGGACCCCGGCAAGCTGACCCGCGAGGAGAGCTCCCTGCTCGACGCCGCCCTGCACGGGGGCGAGCCGGTCGTCGCCGATGCCGGTTCACTCCGTCGCGTCGCCGCAGGTGCCCACCAGCGGGCGTTCGGTGTCGACGAGTCGTGGCGCATCGTGGCCACACCCCACGTCGGTGAACTGGCGACCATGTTGAGCGGCCTGGGGAGCCCGGCCGAGGTCGAGGCCATCCGTGCCGACCCGGTGTCGTACGCGGCCGACGTCGCCGCCCGCCTCGGCATCGTCGTGGTGCTGAAAGGCGGCACGACCCACGTGGTCGCGCCTGACGGCGACGCCATCACGGTCTCCGGCGGATCGCCCTGGCTCGCGACCGCCGGCACCGGCGACGCCCTGGCCGGGATCATCGGGGCGCTCGTCGCCACGAACGCCGAGCGCGTGCTCGCCGACCCCG
>NZ_JACYTW010000097.1:0-9099 GCF_014841395.1 Plantibacter sp. CFBP 13570
CGGCGCTCGAGTGCGACGCCCGCGCGTCCGATCGCGCCGGCGACCCGCGGGCGCCGCATCCAGGCGAAGCGCGTGGTCCCGATCCGTCGTCCGAGGAGGTAGCAGGACACGTCGCCGGTCACGGCGCCCGCCCAGGCCACGCCGATGAGGAGGGCGAGGTCCGGCGAGCCGCTCGACGCCGAGATCGCCCCGAGCGCCGTCACCGCGGTCTCGCTCGGCAGGACGACCAGGAACGCGTCGGCGACCGTCAGCAGGTACAGCGCCGGGAACACCCAGCCCGACGCGGCGATCTCGAGCAACCACGCCGTGATCGCCGTCTGCAGCTCATCGACCCATGCCATGTCCGCGATTCTCGCTCGGCCGGGTGAACGGCGCGTGACGTCCCCTGCGGCCAGGGTGGTCCTCGCCCGGGAAGCGTGTGAGCATGGAGGTCGGCGGAAGCCGGCGGAGGAGGCATCATGGCGAGGTTCGTGCGGTTCGACCGGTTCGGTGGCCCCGAGGTGTTCCACCTCGTCGAGGGCGACATCCCGGTGCCCGGCCACGACGAGGTCCGCGTCCGTGTCCTCGTCGCAGGCCTCAACCCCGTCGACCACAAGCTCGCGGTATCACCCGAAGCGCTCGCCTCCTTCGGCCGAGGCGTCCCGAGCGGGAACGGCAACGACTTCGCCGGGGTGGTGGACGGCGTGGGGAGCGGCGTCCAGGGATTCGCGACGGGCGACCACGTCTACGGTGGACACCGGTTCCACGCGCAGGCGGATTTCCTCATCGCCCCGGCCTGCATCCTCCATCACGTGCCGGACGGGCTCACCATCGAGCAGGCCGGCGCGCTGGACATCGCGGGACGCGCGGCGATCGCATCGGTGGCCGCCGTCGGCGTCCAGCAGCCGGACACGGTGCTCGTGAGTGCTGCGGCCGGCGGGGTCGGCGTGCTCGCGGCGCAGCTCGCCAGACGGACCGGCGCGGTCGTGCTCGGCACCGCCGGTGCGGCCAACCAGGAGTTCCTCCGCGGTCTCGGCATCGTCCCCGTCCAGTACGGCGACGGCCTGCGCGAGCGAGTCCTCGAGGCGGCCCCTGGCGGGATAACCGCCGTCATCGACACGCACGGCCGGCCGACCCTCGAGCTGGCGCGCGACCTCGGCGTCGCGCCGGAGCGGGTCAACACGATCGCGGACCGTCCGTTCGCCGCCCAGCACGGGTTCCGCGGCGTCGGCGGACAGGACGCGACGCTCGACGAGCTGGCAGCGCTCGGCGAGTCGATCGCGCGGGGTGAGATCGTCCTCCCCATCGACAGCGTGTGGCCCATCGAGCGGGTCGTCGACGCCTACCGCCACCTCATCGACGGTCACGTCCGTGGGAAGGTCGTCCTCGTCACCTCGTGACGTCGCGCCGGGACCCGGTCGGGTCGCTCCGAGGGGGCTCCGGGTCGAAGGCCCGCTTGCGACTGAAGATGAACACCGCGCGGGGTTCGATGAGCGGTCTCGTGATGCGGCGCACGGGGCCGCTGGACAGCACGACGACGATCAGGACCGACAGCACCAGCAGGCCGACGAGCACGAGGTCCGGGCTGCCCGTGTCGGTGAGGACGCCCGACTCACGCAGGGGGTAGAGCACGAAGGAGTGCAGCAGGTAGACGTACATCGTCGACTGTCCGTACCGGGTGATCCACGACTGGCCGCGGGGGACGAGCACGAAGAACGCCGCGGTGAGGACGACGGCCAGCAGGATCGCCGCGAGTCGCACCAGGCCGCCCGTCCCATCCTCGTTGCCGAGCGCGGTGTACCCCCGGTCGTAGAAGAACCAGTAGCGCAGGTCGATGCGCCGCCACAGGTCGATCCCGACGACGAGGACGACCGCCCACGCGATGAGGACGACGGCGGCGGCGATCCGGATCCACCAGGCCCTGGTGCGGACGAGACGCCAGCGGTCCACAAGACGCCACCGGTTGATCTGCCACCCGAGCACGAAGAACGGGAGGATCCCGAGTGCGCGCGAGAGCGAGAACGTGCTGTCGACGTTGTCGAGGTAGCCGACGCCGACCGAGATCACCACGCTCCAGAGCAATGGCCAGCGCAGGAGCGCGAGATAGGGCAGGACGAGGCGGAAGATGCCGAGCGCGAGGAGGAACCAGAGCGTCCACGACGGTTGGGTCGGGTTGAACGCGCGTTTGCCCTCGACGAGGAACTGCACGAGGGACCAGATCCCCTCCATGATCAGGTAGGGCAGGAGGATGTCCGTGATCACCCGACGCATCTGTCGTCGTCCGGGAGGGGCCGACTTCGAGAAGTACCCGCTGATGATCGCGAACGCCGGCATGTGGAAGGCGTAGAGGAACAGGTACACGACGAGCGCGGGGTCGGACTCGGAGGTCAGGCGTTGGATCGCGTGGCCCATGACCACGAGCGTGATGCACGCGAAACGGGCGTTGTCCCAGAACGGGACGCGCTGCTTCGGGCGAGCGGCTGCCAGCGCGGGATGCGTCAACGTCACCTCCTGGGGTCCGCACCAGCGTAGCCCGGGGTGGCCCGCGCGACGACGGGGGCCCGGGCGCCGGGCTCAGGATGGCGTAGCGTTGGATGGTTGCACGAGAGCGGAGGACCGGATGGCTGAACGCGGTCTGAAGACCTCGCTGATCAGCTTCGCGCCATCGCCCAAGCGCTGGCCGGCAGCCCTCACGGCTGCGATCGCGATGGCCGTGCCGGTCGCGGTCGCGACGTTCTTCGGACTCACGCCGCTCGGCCTGCTCACCGGCCTCGGGGCGTTCACCGCGCTCTACTGCGCGCCGCTCAGCCGCCGGGACCGTCTGCGGGTGCTGCCGCTCATCGGAGCAGGACTCGTCACGGCCGCGGCGCTGGGTGTCGCGATGTCGGGTTCTCGGCCGCTGACCGCGATCGGCCTCATCGTCGTCGGGTCGGTGGTGATCTGGCTGGTGCAGGGCATCGTCCTCGGCCCTCCGGGCGCGCTGTTCTTCATCCTCGTGTTCGGCATCGCCGGCCACCTGACCGCGCCCGTCCCGATCGGCGGCGCCGGGCTCGACGGCGGACTGGTGATCCTGCTCGTGGCGGCCGGTTCCGCCTTCGCCTCGCTGGTGGTCGTCGCGCCGTTGCTCGTGCCGGCCGTCCGCCGCGGCGCGGGGAAGCCGACGCCGATGCGGGTGCTGTTCCCCGAGTACCGGCTGAGCGCGACCGACCGCCGGATCGCGGCACGCCTCACGGTCGCGCTCGCGATCAGTGCGGTCCTCGGAGCGGTCCTCGGCCTCGGTCACGGGTACTGGATCGCCGGGTCCGCCGTCGCGATCCTCAGCGTGGGGCACTCGCGCACCCTGAGCGCGACACGCGGCGTGCACCGCGTGCTCGGGACGGTCGTCGGCGCCGGGATCTTCCTCGCCGTGGCCTCGCTCCAGCCGCACGGCTACGTCCTCGCGCTCGTGCTGGCCGCCCTGCAGTTCACGATCGAGCTCGTCGTCATCCGGCACTACGCGTTGGCGCTCGTCTTCATCACGCCGCTCGTGCTCATCATCAGCACGTCCTCGTCGACGCAACCGGTGCTCGCGATCGTGGGGGAGCGCGTGCTCGACACCCTCCTCGGAGCGGCCGTCGCGATGGTCCTCCTGCTCGTGTCGTGGGGACGCGACCGCCGGCGCGCGGCGTCTCCCGACGCCCCTGGCACCCCGCCCATCACCTGAGGATCCGTGTCGTTCCGGGGATCGCCGAACCCCCCTCTGCTAGGCTGACCGACGGCGGACCGTGATGGTCCGCTCCGCGCACAGCCAGCCGACAGGAAGCTGGTCCTCGGTGGTGTATCCCTCGCGATCCGCGGGTGGTGTTCTACTGGTGGCCAGCCAAGTCCCGGAAGACCGGGCGGCTTGAGCAAGTACTGCGGCTGTGTTGCGCGCTGCATCATGCACGACCGCGCTCGACGGCGCGTCCATTCGGGACGCGCGGCCCGTCACTCGACGGGAGCGCACACGTACGAAGGAGAGACCTGTGGAAGGTCCAGAAATCAAGTTCGCCGAGGCCGTTCTCGACAACGGCAAGTTCGGCAAGCGCACGGTCCGGTTCGAAGCCGGCCGCCTCGCGCAGCAGGCACAGGGCGCGATCGCCGCGTACCTCGACGAGGAGACCATGCTCCTCTCGGCCACCTCGGCCGGAAAGCACCCCAAGGACAACTTCGACTTCTTCCCCCTCACGGTGGACGTCGAGGAGCGCTCCTACGCCGCCGGCAAGATCCCCGGTTCGTTCTTCCGTCGTGAGGGCCGCCCCTCGACCGAGGCGATCCTCGTCTGCCGCCTCATCGACCGGCCGCTGCGCCCGTCGTTCGTCACCGGCCTCCGCAACGAGGTCCAGATCGTCATCACCGTCCTCTCGATCGCTCCGGGTGAGTTCTACGACGCCCTCGCGATCAACGCGGCGTCGATGTCCACCCAGATCTCGGGTCTGCCGTTCTCCGGTCCGATCGGCGCCGTCCGTCTCGCGCTGATCCCCGGCCAGGCCGGCGAGGCCGACCAGTGGGTCGCCTTCCCGAAGGTCGACCAGCTCGAGGAGGCCGTCTTCGACATCATCGTCGCCGGTCGCATCGTGACCGACGCCAACGGCAACGAAGACGTCGCGATCATGATGGTCGAGGCGGAAGCCACCGAGAACAGCTGGAACCTCATCAAGGGCGGCGCCACGAAGCCCGACGAGGCGGTCGTCGCTGCCGGTCTCGAGGCCTCCAAGCCGTTCCTCAAGCAGCTCGTCAAGGCGCAGAGCGAACTCGCCGCTCAGGCGGCCAAGGAGATCGCGGCCTACCCCGTGTTCCTCCCGTACACGCAGGAGAGCTACGACGCGGTCGCCGGTCTCGCACACGACGAACTGGTGAACGTCTACCAGATCGCCGACAAGATCGAGCGCCAGAACGCCGACGACGCCCTCAAGGACCGCGTCAAGGCTGAGATCACCGAGCGCGTCGAGGCCGGTTCGCTCGACGCCGAAGTGCTCACCCAGTTCTCGGCGGCGTACAAGTCCGTCTCGAAGGTCGTCATGCGCGGCCGGGTCCTCCGCGAGGGCATCCGCATCGACGGCCGTGGCCTCACCGACATCCGTCCGCTCGACGCCGAGGTGCAGGTCATCCCGCGCGTCCACGGTTCCGCGATCTTCCAGCGCGGCGAGACCCAGATCCTGGGTGTCACCACGCTGAACATGCTCAAGATGGAGCAGCAGATCGACTCGCTGTCGCCCGTCACGAAGAAGCGCTACCTGCACCACTACAACTTCCCGCCCTACTCGACCGGTGAGACCGGCCGGGTCGGTTCGCCGAAGCGTCGCGAGATCGGGCACGGCTTCCTCGCCGAGCGCGCACTCGTGCCGGTGCTGCCGAGCCGCGAGGAGTTCCCCTACGCGATCCGTCAGGTCTCCGAGGCCCTCGGGTCCAACGGTTCGACCTCGATGGGTTCCGTCTGCGCCTCGACCCTGTCGCTGCTGAACGCCGGTGTGCCGCTCCGCGCACCCGTCGCCGGTATCGCCATGGGCCTCATCTCCGACGTCGTCGACGGCGAGACCCGCTACGCGGCGCTCACCGACATCCTCGGCGCCGAAGACGCCCTGGGCGACATGGACTTCAAGGTCGCCGGTACCTCCGAGTTCGTCACGGCCATCCAGCTCGACACGAAGCTCGACGGCATCCCGACCTCGGTCCTGACCGGTGCGCTCCAGCAGGCCAAGGACGCCCGCACGACGATCCTCTCCGTGCTGAACGCGGCGATCGACGCTCCTGACGAGATGGCGCCGACCGCACCTCGCGTCATCAGCGTCCAGATCCCCGTCGACAAGATCGGCGAGCTGATCGGCCCGAAGGGCAAGACGATCAACTCGATCCAGGACGAGACCGGCGCCGACATCTCCATCGAGGAGGACGGCACCGTCTACATCGGCGCCGTCGACGGTCCGTCGGCCGAGGCCGCTCGCGCCCAGGTCAACGCGATCGCGAACCCCACCAACCCGGAGGTCGGCGAGCAGTTCCTCGGAACCGTCGTCAAGATCGCCGCGTTCGGCGCGTTCGTCTCGCTGCTCCCGGGCAAGGACGGCCTGCTGCACATCTCCGAGGTCCGCAAGCTCGCCGGTGGCAAGCGTGTGGAGAACGTCGAAGACGTGCTCGGCGTCGGCCAGAAGATCCTCGTCGAGATCACGAAGATCGACGACCGCGGCAAGCTCTCGCTCGCTCCGGTCGTCGCCGATGAGGCCGACACGCACGGCAGCGACGCTGCCAGCGAAGGCCCCGAGGCCCCGGCCGAAGGCTAAGCCTCAGCAGCTGCACCCGAACGCCCGTCCCGCCTCTGCGGGGCGGGCGTTCGCCGTTGCGCGGAGTGTCGACGGTTGAGCGCCAGGGTGATCCGGCGTAGCCTCGGACCAGCTCGCGATGACGCGAGGGCACGGCATCGCTCACGAGGCACCGCCGTGAGGTCACCGAACTCAAGGCGGCGTGCATCGTGTCGATGGAGACTCACACCCAATTCCCGCAGGATTCCGACGAGCGGGGCGGTGATGCACGCGAACCGGTCCCGGTCGACCAGGGGTGCGTCCAGCTCCTCGATCCGGACGGCGTCCGTCAGGAGGACGCCCTCTACGACCTCTTCGTCGCCGACCTCGGTCACACCGAGCTGCTCGCGCTCTACGAGGACATGGTCGTCACGCGCCGCATCGACACGGAGGCGACGGCTCTGCAACGGCAGGGCGAGATCGGTCTGTGGCCACCGTCGCTCGGGCAGGAGGCCGCCCAGGTGGGGTCGGCGCGGGTCCTGCGGCGCGGGGACTTCGTCTTCACGAGCTACCGCGAACAGGCCGTCGCGTACTGCCGTGGCGTCGAACTCGACCAATTGATGGCGATGTGGCGGGGGACCGCGCTGTCGGGCTGGGACCCGTTCGCGGTCGGCATGGCGACGCCGGCGGTCATCATCGGGGCCCAGACGCTCCATGCGACGGGCTACGCGATGGGCTGTCAGCGCGACGGGTCCGACGCGGTGGCCGTGGCCTACTTCGGCGACGGGGCGACGAGTCAGGGCGACGTGAACGAGGCGCTGGTGCTGGCAGCGAGCTTCCAGGCACCCGTGGTGTTCTTCTGCCAGAACAACCAGTACGCGATCTCCGAGCCCGTCGGGCTGCAGGCCCAACGCCCCATCGCGGACCGGGCACCGGGCTTCGGGGTGCCGAGCATGCGGGTCGACGGCAACGACGTGATCGCCGTGACGGCGGCGATGCGGATCGCCGTCGACCGCGCACGTTCCGGTGGTGGGCCGACCTTCATCGAGGCCGTCACCTACCGCATGGGGCCGCACACCACCTCGGACGATCCGACGCGGTACCGGGACGAGAGCGAGGTCGCGTCGTGGCGTGCAAAGGATCCGATCGCCCGTCTCGAGCGTCTGCTGGAGTCCGAGGGGGTCCTCGACGAGACGGCCCGAGCCCACGTCGCGTCCGTCGCCGACTCGGCTGCCGCCCGGGTCCGTGCGGGGTGCCTCGCGTTGCCTGCTCCTGACCCGCTCTCGCTCTTCGACGAGGTCTACGCCACCGCCCACCCCGGGCTCGAACGGCAACGCGAGGAGTACCGCTCGTACCTCGCGATGTTCGACGGTGGTGCCCGATGACCACGCTCACCCTCAGCAAGGCGATCAACACCGGACTGCACCACGCCCTCGCCGATGACGACCGGGTCCTGTTGCTCGGCGAGGACATCGGCCGACTCGGTGGGGTGTTCCGGGTGACCGACGGCCTCCAGGCGGAGTTCGGTGCCGATCGCGTCGTCGACATGCCGCTGGCGGAGTCCGCGATCATCGGAGCGGCGATCGGTCTGGCGTTCCGGGGCTTCCGCCCGGTGTGTGAGATCCAGTTCGACGGGTTCATCTATCCGGGGTTCGACCAGATCGTCGCGCAGTTGGCGAAGCTGCACTACCGGACGAAGGGCGCCGTGCGCATGCCGGTCACCATCCGCGTGCCGTACGGCGGAGGAATCGGCGCCGTCGAGCACCATTCCGAGTCCCCGGAGGCGTACTTCGCGCACACGGCGGGACTGCGCGTGGTGACGTGCTCGGACCCCCAGGACGCGCACACCATGATCCGTCAGGCGATCGCGTGCGACGACCCGGTGCTGTTCTTCGAACCGAAGCGGCGGTACTGGACGAAGGGTGAGGTCCTCGACGACCTCCCCGCCGATCCGCTCGCGTTCACCCGTGCGCGGACCGTTCGCGCCGGCACGGACGCGACGCTGGTCGCCTACGGTCCGCTCGTCCAGACGGCGCTCGAGGCTGCGGAGGCCGCGGCCGACGAGGGTGTCGACCTGGAGGTGATCGACCTCCGATCCCTCGCACCCCTGGACGTCGACGCGGTCGCCGCCTCGGTCGAGAAGACCGGGCGACTCGTCATCACGCACGAGGCGCAACGCTCGGGAGGGGTCGGAGCCGAACTGGCGGCCTCGATCACCGAACGCTGCTTCGACCTCCTCGAAGAGGCCCCAGTGCGGGTGACCGGGTTCGACACGCCCTATCCCGCTTCGGCGCTCGAGGACCACTTCCTCCCGGACCTCGACCGGATCCTGGACGGGGTGGATCGCGCGCTGGGGCGTCGGTCCTCGGCCTCCGCTGTGGGCAGGGCCGATGCCCGGCCTGTGACCGGTGGGGAGGGACGGCGATGAAGCGGTTCTCCCTACCCGATCTCGGTGAAGGTCTGACCGAGAGCGAACTCGTGTCCTGGCGCGTCGCCGTCGGCGACCACGTCGAGCTCAACCAGGTGATCGCCGAGGTCGAGACCGCGAAGGCGCTCGTCGAACTGCCCGCGCCGACCGCCGGCGTGGTCACGAGGCTCCACGTCGAACCGGGGAGGACGGTCCTCGTCGGCGAAGCGCTCGTCGACTTCGCGCCCGATGGTGAGACCGCTCCGCCCCCGTCGGTCCCCGAGGCCGACCGAGCGGAGGTCGACCGTCCGAGTGGGGCGGCGGACCGCGAGCCGGTCCTCGTCGGCTACGGCCCTCGCACGGCGAGCGGTGAACGGCCACGGCGTCGTGCCCGGTCCGCCGGCGATGACACACCTGCCCCGGCGCACACCGCCCCGGTGCCGGAGCGTTCCCGGCCCC
>NZ_JACYTW010000098.1:0-8857 GCF_014841395.1 Plantibacter sp. CFBP 13570
GGCCCCCACTGCTGCGGCGCGGGCTGTGCCGGAGCAGGCTGCCCGGGCGCGGAGCCCTGCCAGGACGGAGCGGGCCACTGCTGGCCCGGCTGCTGCGGGGCCGGCTGCCCCTGGTGCGGCTGCCCCTGGTAGCCCTGCCCGGGGTGCCCCTGCCCATACTGGCCGGGGTTCGGCTGGCCGCCATACGGCTGCTGCTGCCCCTGGTACGGCTGCTGCTGCCCCTGGTACGGCTGCTGCTGCCCCTGGTGCGGCTGCTGCGGGTACGGCTGCCCCTGGTACGGCTGCTGCCCCTGGTACGGCTGCTGGCCCGGGTAGCCCTGCTGCCCCGGGTAGCTCTGAACCGGGTAGCCGGGTGCGGCCTGCTGGTACACCTCCGGACGGTACGGCTGCTGCCCGTAGGACACCCGCTCGCCCTCCGGCTTCGGCGAGAACGCCCGGACGATGACGGGGATCACGGCGGAGATCGCCGCAGCGAGTGTCGTGGCCGCGGCGATGCGCCACCACCAGTCAGCCCAGGTGCCCTCTGGGAACGCCATGGGCAGCACGAGCACGAGGACCGTGGCGATGATGAGCGCGATCGTCACGATGCCGGTGGCCCTGACCACGGTGGACGTGGCGCGGGTGACGAAGTGGAGGAAGTACACCTGGATGATGATGAGCGCCAGACGCACGATGATGAGGATGCCGAGGAACAGCATGATCTGCGTGGACCAGACGAACCCGTCGGAGGTGTTCGGCGGCTGGAGCCACCCGTTCCACAGCTTCAGGAGGCCGACGGTGACGAGGAAGATGTTCACCAACGTCGACACCGCGAGGTACCACTTGTTGGGTCCGTGGCCGGCTGCGGCGTCGAGCGACACGGCCCCGACGAAGGCCGCGAGCAGCAGCAGCGTGAGCCAGACCCGCCCGGCGATGTCGGCCTGATCGCCGACGATGATGAAGTATCCGCCGATGATCGCCGCCGCGACGAGCGTTCCGATCGTCAAGGTCAGTGCGAGCACTGCCGACCGTGAGCGGCGCGGTGTGGTCTCGACCATTCGAAATCCCCAATCTGTCGTGAGTGCCAACAGTACCGGGGTGGCATCCGCATGGAAGGGAGGCCTCCCTACCTCTGGGGAGGACGCCCGCTTCTCCACAGCGGAGAAGCGGGGTCGCGGTCAGGCAGTCGGTCAGGGGCGGTGGTAGTCGGCTTCGGCGACGTGCTCGAGCCAGGTCGTGCTCGCGGCCGGGTCGTCCGCCCGCTCGAACATCGCGAGGTGCTCCATGTAGTCGTCGGGCGTGGCTCCGTGCCAGTGCTCCTCGCCGGGCGGGGTGTAGACCGTCTGGCCCGGCTGGACGACGAGAACGGTACCGTCGCGCGTGCCCATGAGGGCGACGCCCTCGGTGACGTGGAGGGTCTGCCCGTTGGCATGGGAGTGCCATGCGGTGCGGGCGCCGGGGAGGAACCGCACCTTCGCGACCACCATGTGCTGGCCGTCCTGCTGCGGCGCGGCCAGCAGGTCGAGGTAGACGTCGCCGGTGAACTGCTCGGCGGGGTTCTTGATCGTCGCGGGTTTCGGTTGGATCTGCATACGGACGACGCTACGGCCGTGCACGTCGGCGAGGGAGTGTCCAGCAGTACACCCTTCAGCGATCACGACAGTACTGTGGACTCCGTCCCTGCCGAGCCCGCGGCGGCGTGACCCCCGAGCCAAGGAGAAGCACATGTCGGTCGGCCTGCTCGCCGTTGTCGATGACATCCTCAGCGCAGCCCTCAAGGCGAGTGCGAAGACCGCCGGCGTCGTCATCGACGATGCGGCCGTCACCCCGCAGTACGTGCAGGGGCTCACCCCCGCTCGAGAACTGCCGGTCGTGTGGCGGATCGCCCGCGGCAGCCTCATCAACAAGTTCGTCATCATCATCCCGATCGCCCTGCTGCTCACGGCGTTCGCGCCCTGGGTGCTGCCGTTCCTCCTCATCATCGGAGGCACGTACCTCTGCTTCGAGGGCGCGGAGAAGGTCATGGAGTGGTTCGGCATGCACCACGCCGAGGCGGAGGAGGACGTCCGCGACGAGAAGAAGCTCGTCTCCGGGGCCGTCCGCACCGACCTCATCCTCAGCACGGAGATCATGCTCATCTCCCTCGCCAGCCTCGACTCCGGGCTCGGCATCTGGATGACGCTGGGCGCTCTCCTGGTCATCGGCCTCGTCATGACGGCGGTCGTCTACGGCGCGGTCGCCCTGCTCGTGAAGATCGACGACATCGGACTCCGGCTCATGAAGAACCCGTCACGCGGCGTCCGCCGCACCGGTGCACGGATCGTCGCGTCAATGCCCGCGGTCTTCCGCGTCATCAGCGTCGTCGGCACGGTCGCGATGCTCTGGGTCGGCGGCCACCTCGTGATCGCGAACCTCGCCGAGACGTTCTGGCACGGCCCGTACGACCTCCTGCACGTCGTCACCCACGCGATCGAGGCCGCCGGACCGGTCGTCGTCTGGATCGCCGACACCGCGATGTCCGCCGTGTTCGGACTCGTCCTCGGTCTGATCGTCGTCGCGGTCGTGACCGGGATCTCGCGCCTGCGTTCACGCAACCAGCCCGCGAAGGCTGCTCACTAGCGACGACAGTCGCGCCGCCGAGCGTCAGCGGAGCGGGCGGGCGTAGCAGAGCGACATCGGGATGACCTCGTACGGCGAGTAGATCGGGATGGGTTCGTAGCCGAGCCACTCGTAGAGCCGCACGGCCTCGGGCTGGCGGTCGCCGGTCTGCAGGATGAGGCGGGACGCCCCCTCGGCACGGGCGGTGTCCTCGACGGCGGTGATCAGGCGCTTCGAGACGCCCCGGCCGCGGTGGCTCGGGAGGGTGACGACGCGCTTGAGCTCCCATTCGCCGTGCAGTCGGCGCAGGGCGGCGTGACCGACCGGCTCGCCGTCGATGAGGGCCAGGAAGGTCGCACTGATGTCGGCAGGATCGACGGTGAACGCGGTCAGCGCTCGCTCGGCAGCCTCGTGGTCCCAGTCCTCCCAGGCCGACGCGTACCGTGCGTCCATCTCCTCGTCCATCGCGGCGCGGAGCCGCACGGCCCGCTCGTCGTCCCAGGCGACTCGCTCGATGACGACGGGGTTCAGCTCGGGCATGCGGTTCCTTCGGGACGGGCTGCTGCGGCGCGATCGGCACGTCGACGCCGTCTGCCAGTGTCCCACGACGAAGACCCGTCGGAGCGCTTCACCTCCAGCCTGACGGGGACTCCTGCCCAGCCTGCGCTGCTACCGTGGCGAGACCCAGGAACCCGTCAACCGCGGAGGCACCGTGCTCACCATCCCAGGCGTCGTCGTCGGCCCAGCGCTCCGACTGATCCGCGCGAACCGCGCCTTCGTGAGCGAGGCCGGCGCGCGCCGCCGGATCCGGGAACGCACCCTCCGGCCGGCGTCCTACGGTCCGCCCGGTACCCTCCGCAGCGACGTCCGGGTCGACGTCGAACGTTTCGGAGAGTGGCCGGTGTACACCGTGTCCCCCACGCGACGACCGGCGATCGGCGGGGTCGTGTACGCGCACGGCGGCGGCTGGGTCGGCGAGATCGCACCGCAGCACTGGACGCTGGCCGCCACCATCGCCGCGGAGACCGGCGCCGTGGTCACGCTGCCGATCTACCCGCTCGTGCCCTACGGCACCGCGGCCGTGGCGCAGGACGGCGTCGTCGAGCTGGTCCGGCGCAGCATCGAGCGGCACGGGCCGACCGTCCTCGCGGGCGACTCGGCCGGCGGTCAGATCGCCCTGTCGGCTGTGCTCCGACTCCGGGACGAGGGCGTCGTCCTCCCGATGACCACCCTGCTGTCACCAGCACTCGACCTCACTTGGAGCAACCCGCGGATCCCGCTCGTGCAGCCGAGCGACCCCTGGCTGGCGACGCCGGGTGGGCGCGTGTTCGCGGAGCATTGGCGTGGCGACCTGGACATCACCGATCCGACCGTGAGCCCCCTCTTCGGCGACTTCGCCGGGCTCGGACCACTCACGCTCTTGAGTGGGACCCGCGATGTCCTCAACCCCGACGCCGAGTTGCTCGTCGAACGAGCCGAAGCGGCAGGCGTCACGGTCGACTACCACGAGGGTGCCGCGCAGTTCCACGTCTGGGCGCTGCTGCCGACCCGCGCCGGACAGGCCGCCACGCAGACGATCGTCCACAGCGTCACGCACGGGCTGCGCTGAGTCGCCCGAAACGGCTCGAGATCGCGGCGGAATCGAACACTCTCGGGCGACTCAGGGCCGGATCGAGATCGAGCTACGCGGTCCGGCGCTTGCGGACCTCACGCAGGACCATCTGCTCCGGACAGACGGTGGACAGGAAGTCGCCCACCGACAGCGCGAGGCGCTCACCGACGAGTGAGTAGAGGATGCGGTTCGCATCGCGGCGCTCGGAGACGAGGCCCGCCTGGCGCAGGACGCTCAGGTGCCGGGAGATGGTCGGACCGGTGGCGTCGAAGCGTGCGGCGATCTCCCCCGCGGCGAGCTCGCCGTCCTTGAGGTCCTGCAGGATCTGCCGCCGCGTCGGATGAGCGAGCGCGGCGAAGATGTCCGACGCTGTATCTGCCATGTTTGCAATCTAGCACAATTGCGATATACAGTTTCGCTATATTGCTAACAAGCGAAGGAGACAGCATGCGAGTGGCCATCACCGGTGGGACCGGGTTCGTCGGACGACACCTGGCCGAGCGACTACAGCACGACGGGCACGAGATCGTCGTCGTCTCCCGACGCACCGGCGTGGAGATCGACGACGTCGAGGCGTTGACCGCCGCGTTCGCCGACTGCGACGCGGTCGCGCACTGCGCCGGGATCAACCGGGAGCTCGGCGAGCAGACCTTCCAGCGCGTGCACGTCGACGGCACCCGGGCGGTCGTGGACTCGGCCCGCCGCGCCGGCGTCGGTCGCATCGTGCTGGTGAGCTTCCTCCGCGCGCGCCCCGACTGCGGCTCCGGGTACCACGAGACGAAGTGGGCGGCCGAGGAGATCGTGCGGGGCTCGGGCATCGCGCACACCGTCCTCAAGTTCGGCATGATCTACGGCGCAGGCGACCACATGGTCGATCACGTCACCAAGGCCGTCCGCACCTTCCCGGTGTTCGCGACCGTCGGCTACCGCGAGCGCCGCGTGCGTCCGGTGCCGGTCGCGGACGCCGTCGACGTCCTCGTCGCAGCACTCGAGGGCCGGGTGTCGGAGCCGACGGTCGCGGTCATGGGCGCCGAGGAACTCGAGCTGGGTGCGGCCGTGCGGCGGATCGCGCACGTGGCCGGACGCCGCCCGCTGTACGTCCCGGTCCCCGTGTGGACGATCCGCCTGCTCGCGCGCGCGACGGAACGCCTCATGAAGACGCCACTCGTGGCGAAGGCGCAGGCGCAGATGCTGGCCGAGGGCGTGAGTGAGTCAGCTCCACCCGCACCGGAACTCCCTGCGGACCTCCGTCCGTCCCGCCGCTTCGACGAGTCCCGGATCCGTGCCGCGCTCCCCGCGGGCCGGTTCACCCTCGGCGACCTCCGCCTGTCGCGCTCATCCCACTGAGTCGCCCGGAATTGCTCGAAATCCGTGCGGAATCGCGCAGATTCGGGCAGCTCAGGGCATTGAGGTCGGGGCGGGCGCCGTCGACTCACGTTCGATGAGCGTGGTCGCGAGCTCGAGGTGGTGGGAGAACGGCTTCTCCCCGGCGTGCAGGCGGAGCAGGGTGTCGACCGCTGCGCGTCCGATGTCGTGCATGGACGTGTGGACCGTGGTGAGGCGGGGGACGGTCAGCATGGCCGAGTAGGTGTCGTCGTAACCCACCACGCTCACATCCTCCGGCACCCGGAGGCCGGCCCGCAAGACGGTGCGCACGACCGCGAAGGCGTCGGCGTCGTTGGTCGCGAACACGGCGGTCGGTGAATCCGCGCTGGCCAGCATGCGCGCGACGGCGTCCCCGGCAGTACCCATCCCCTCCTCGGAGACGAGGTCCGGATCGAGCGGGATACCGGCCCCGCGAAGTGCTTCGCGGTACCCGACGGCGCGCGCCCGCAGGCCTGGATTCGCCGGGTTCCCTCCGACGAAGGCGATCCGCCGATGGCCGAGATCGAGCAGGTGCTCGACCGCCTGCTGCCCGCCGGCGGTGTGGCTCGAGCCGATACTCGCGACCGAGCGGTCGAGCGGATCCGGCGAGTCGACCGCGACGAGCGCGATGCCCGCGTCGAGGCAGGCATCGACGACATCGGCGGCGATGGGCGTCGTGACGACGATCATGCCGATCGCACCTCGCGCCGCGACGCCGTCGACGAAGCCGCGGTCGAGCGCCACCTCGTCTCCGGTCGCATCCGTGGACCCGAAGCCGGAACCGGGCGACAGCACCCGCGTCACGAGATCGATGTCCGACCGCTGTGCCGCGGCGACCATGCCGTCGAGGACACGGAGGGAGTAGACGCTGTGCAGGGTGTCGAACACGACGTGGATGCTTCGTGGAGCACCGGGGATCGACCGGGGTGTCGGGCGGTACCCGAGCTCGCGCACGGCCGTCTCGACCCGGGCACGGGTCGCCTCGGACATGCCCGATCGACCGTTGATCACCTTCGAGACGGTCGCGATCGAGACACCGGCGCGCTCTGCGATCGACGCCAGCGTCGGACCCGTCATCGGTGTTCGTGCCATGGAGTCCCCTCCCTCGTCCCACAGCGGGCGGCCGCCGGTCGCGCCCAGCCTAGCGAAACAGTTTCGAATCGACGCGTTGACGACGTCACGCAGTCTCGCTTACCGTCGGGATCACGGCGCACGACGCCGAAAGACTTTCGTCATCCCGATCTGCACTGGAGCACGTCATGACCACCATCCCGTTCACCGGCGACTGGATCGTCCGCGCACCCCGAGGCCCCTTCGCCGCTGTCCAGGGCGGCGCTGACGACTCGCGAGCCGTGACCCTCCCGCACGACGCCCTGCGCGACGCCGAGCGGTCGCCGGACGCACTCGCCAAGGGCGGGGCCGCCTACTTCCCCGCCGGCGCCTTCAGCCAGGTGAAGACCTTCGAGGTCCCTGCCGAGTGGTCCGGTCGCATCGTCCGGCTCGAGATCCAGGGCGCGTTCAGACACGCGATGGTGTACCTCAACGACGAGTTCGCCGGCAATCGTGCCGACGGCTTCGCGCGCTTCTTCGTCGAGCTCACCCCGTTCCTCCGCTTCGGCGAGACGAACACGCTGCGCATCGAGACCCGCGCAGGGCAGGACTCCCGCTGGTACGCCGGAGCCGGCCTGCACCGCCCGGTCCTCCTGCACGTCGACGAACCCACGCACATCGAGCCCGACGGTGTCCGCATCACGACGATCCGGGTCGAGGACGACCAGGCGGTGCTCGAAGTGGCGACGACCGTCGTCAACCGGGGTCTCACCAGGAGTGCACGCATCCTCGCGACGGAACTCGCCGGCCCTGACGGGAGCGTGGTCGAGGGCGAGCGCACGCCGGTCACCGTCGCGCCAGGCGATAGCGCGCTCATCCGCCAGCGCCTGTACGTGCCGGACCCGGCCCTGTGGAGCGTCGACTCACCGGCGCTGTACTCGGCGCGGACCTCGCTCGAGGTCGACGACCGACCCGCCGACGACGCGGCCGTCATCCAGACGGTCCACGGCATCCGCACGGTCACCGTCGACCCGCGGAAAGGTCTGCGCATCAACGGCGAGCCGGTGCTCCTCCGCGGCGCCTGTATCCACAGCGACAACGGTCCGCTCGGTGCAGCGTCGATCGCGCGCGCCGAGGAACGGCGTGTCCAGCTCCTCAAGGACGCCGGCTTCAACGCGATCCGCGCGGCCCACAATCCGGCGTCGCCCGCCATGCTCGACGCCTGCGACCGCGTCGGCATGCTCGTCATGGACGAGGCCTTCGACATGTGGGGTCGGGGCAAGACGGACCACGACTACTCCCTCGACTTCGCGCAGTGGTGGCGAGCCGATCTGGAGTCGATGGTGGCGAAGGACATGAACCATCCGAGCGTGATCATGTACTCGATCGGCAATGAGATCGTCGAGGTCGGCACCCCGCACGGCGCGATCCAGGCGCGGGAACTCGCCGAGCACGTGCGGGCGTTGGATCCGACACGACTCGTGACGAACGGCGTGAACGCGACCCTGGCCGTGCTCGACGATCTGGACGACATCATGGCGTCGGACCAGGGGTTGAACGAGCTGATGGGCGAAGCGGGCGCGAACATGATGAGCCTCATCGGTTCCTCCGAAGCTGTCACGACGCGCACCGAGGAGTCCAGTGCGGCCCTCGACGTCCTCGGCCTCAACTACGCGGACGGCCGCTACGCGAGCGATGCCGAGCGGTTCCCGCACCGCGTGATCGTCGGCTCGGAGACCTTCCCGACCCAGATCGGCGACCTCTGGCCGCTCGTCGAGGCGAACCCGAACGTGATCGGTGACTTCACCTGGACCGGCTGGGACTACCTCGGCGAGGTCGGCATCGGTGCGACCTCCTACGCTGAAGATCCCGAGGCGAACGGTGCACTCGAGCGCGAGTTCCCGTACCTCACCGCGTGGTGCGGCGACTTCGACATCATCGGCTGGCGGCGGCCGGTGTCGTACTACCGGGAGATCGTCTTCGGTCTGCGGTCCGAGCCGGCCATCGCGGTCCTCCGACCGGAACGGCACGGGCAGACGATCACGATGCAGTCCCCGTGGGCGTGGAGCGACTCGGTCGACTCGTGGACGTGGCCCGGCTTCGAGGGCGCGCCGGTGACGGTCGAGGTCGCCGCCGACGCCGACGAGGTGGCCCTGCTGCTCGACGGTGTCGAGGTGGCGCGCGGGCCGGTGGGTGGGCGCCGGCCGAAGCTCGCCGAGTTCGAGACCGTCTACCGGCCGGGCACGCTCGAGG
>NZ_JACYTW010000099.1:0-8469 GCF_014841395.1 Plantibacter sp. CFBP 13570
GGCGAACTCGCCGACGGCACCCCGGTGCCCCTGCTCGCGAACCTCGGGTCCGTCGCCGGCGCGGCCGGTGCCCTGGCCCTCGGCGCCGAGGGGGTCGGGCTGTTCCGCACCGAGCTGCTCTTCCTCGACCGCGCGGAAGCACCGGGCGTCGCCGAACAGGCTGACCGCTACGGCGAGTTGCTCGCGGCGTTCCCGGGCAAGCGGGTCGTCGTCCGGGTGTTCGACGCCGGAGCCGACAAGCCGCTCGCCTTCCTCCGACCGGACGAGGCCGAGCCCAACCCGGCGCTCGGGGTGCGGGGTATCCGGGCGCTCCGAGCTCGTGACGAGGTGCTCCGAGACCAGCTCACGGCGCTCGCGCTCGCACAGGACGCCCACGAGGCGGACCTCTGGGTGATGGCCCCGATGATCGCCGACCTCCCCGAGGCCGCGGCGTTCGTGACCCTCGCCAAGCGGCTCGGCCTGCGGACGGTCGGGACGATGATCGAGGTGCCGTCGAGCGCACTGCTCGCCGCGCAGATCCTCGGCGTCGCGGACTTCGTGAGCATCGGCACCAACGATCTGACGCAGTACACGCTCGCGGCGGACCGTCTCCTCGGGCCGCTCGGCTCGTATCAGGACCCGTGGCACCCGGCCGTGCTGCGGCTCGTCAAGCTCGTCGGCGACGCCGGTCTCGCCTCAGGGCGCTCGATCGGCGTCTGCGGGGAGGCGGCAGCGGATCCGGCCCTCGCGGTCGTGCTCGTCGGCCTCGGGGCGACGAGTCTCTCGGTCACCCCGGCCGCGCTCGGCGACGTCCGGAGCGAGCTGCGCCGCTACACGCTCGAGGCGGCTCGTGCCATGGCCATGGACGCCCTGAGCGCCGCGTCACCGGCTGAAGCCAGAGCTGCTGCGCTGGCCTGACGTCGCTCGACGCTCGGTCGTCCCGCACGAACACGTCCGGCCCAGCGCAGTGCGCTGGGCCGGACGGATGAACCGGGTGCGGGCTAGGAGACCTTGCCGGAGATCATGGCCTGCTTGACCTCGGCGATCGCCTGCGTGACCTGGATGCCGCGGGGGCACGCCTCGGTGCAGTTGAAGGTGGTGCGGCAGCGCCACACGCCCTCCTGGTCGTTGAGGATGTCCAGGCGGACCTGCGAGGCGTCGTCGCGGGAGTCGAAGATGAAGCGGTGCGCGTTCACGATCGCCGCCGGGCCGAAGTACTGGCCGTCGGTCCAGAAGACGGGGCACGACGAGGTGCACGCGGCGCACAGGATGCACTTCGTGGTGTCGTCGAAGCGGGCGCGCTCGGCGACCGACTGCACGCGCTCCTTGTTCTTCTCCGCGGGCTTGCCGGGCATGAGGAACGGCTGCACCTCACGGAACGACGCGAAGAAGGGGTCCATGTCGACGACGAGGTCCTTCTCGAGCGGCAGACCCTTGATCGCCTCGACGTAGATGGGCTTCGAGATGTCGAGGTCCTTGATCAGCGTCTTGCAGGCGAGCCGGTTCCGGCCGTTGATCCGCATCGCGTCTGAGCCACAGATGCCGTGCGCGCAGGAACGACGGAACGTGAGGGTCCCGTCCTGTTCCCATTTGATCTTGTGGAGCGCGTCCAGGATGCGGTCCGTCGGGAACATCTCGACGTCGAAGTCCTCCCAGCGTGGCTCGGCGTCCACGTCCGGGTCGAACCGACGGATGATCAGGGTGACCGTGAAGGACTGGATCTCCTCCGGTGCCGCGGCCGGCGGGTTCTCGAGCGTTGCAGTGCTCATCGCTAGTACTTCCTCTCCATCGGCTGGTACCGCGTGATGACCACGGGCTTCCAGTCGAGCCGGATGTGGTCGGCCGCGTCGGACGAGTGCGGGTCGCCGGACAGGTACGCCATCGTGTGCTTCATGTAGTTCTCGTCGTCGCGCTTCGGGTAGTCGTCGCGCATGTGACCGCCACGGCTCTCCTGACGGTTGCGAGCGGAGTAGACGACGACCTCGGCGAGGTCGAGCAGGAAGCCCAGCTCGATCGCCTCGAGGAGGTCGGTGTTGAAGCGCTTGCCCTTGTCCTGGACGGCGATGTTCTGGTACCGCTCGCGCAGGTTGTGGATGGTGGCGGTGACGCCGGCGAGGGACTCGTCGGTCCGGAACACCTGGGCGTTGCGGTCCATCTCCTCTTGGAGCTCCTTGCGGATCGTGGAGATCCGCTCGGTGCCGTTGGAGTTCCGCATCTGCTCGATGAGGCCGGAGACGAAGCCGGCGGGGTTCTCGGGCAGCGGCGTGAAGTCGACGCCCTGGACGTACTCGACGGCGTTGTTGCCGGCGCGCTTGCCGAACACGTTGATGTCGAGGAGCGAGTTCGTGCCGAGTCGGTTCGAGCCGTGGACGGACACGCACGCGCACTCGCCGGCCGCGTACAGGCCGGGGACGACGGTGTTGTTGTCGCTCAGGACCTCGGCCTTGACGTTCGTCGGGATGCCGCCCATGGCGTAGTGCGCCGTCGGCATGACCGGGACGGGCTCCGTCACCGGGTCGACGCCGAGGTAGGTGCGCGCGAACTCGGTGATGTCGGGCAGCTTGGTCTCGAGGACCTCGGCACCGAGGTGGGTGCAGTCGAGGTAGACGTAGTCCTTGTTCGGCCCGGCACCGCGGCCTTCCGCGACCTCCTGGACCATGCAGCGCGCGACGATGTCTCGCGGGGCGAGGTCCTTGATGGTCGGGGCGTACCGCTCCATGAAGCGTTCACCGCTTGCGTTCCGGAGGATCGCACCCTCGCCTCGGGCTCCCTCGGTGAGGAGGATGCCGAGACCGGCGAGGCCGGTGGGGTGGAACTGGAAGAACTCCATGTCCTCGAGCGGGAGACCCTTGCGCCAGATGATCCCGACGCCGTCGCCCGTGAGGGTGTGTGCGTTCGAGGTCGTCTTGTAGATCTTGCCGAAGCCACCGGTGGCGAAGATGACCGCCTTCGCCTGGAAGACGTGGATCTCGCCGGTGGAGAGCTCGTACGCGACCACACCGGACGGCTTGTCGACGCCGTCGACGTTCGTCATGATCAGGTCGAGTGCGTAGTACTCGTTGAAGAAGTTGATGCCGAGGCGGACGCAGTTCTGGAACAGCGTCTGCAGGATCATGTGGCCAGTGCGGTCGGCCGCGTAGCAGGCGCGGCGGACCGGCGCCTTGCCGTGGTCGCGGGTGTGGCCGCCGAAGCGACGCTGGTCGATCTTGCCCTCGGGGGTGCGGTTGAACGGCAGACCCATGTTCTCGAGGTCGATGACCGCGTCGATGGCCTCCTTCGCGAGGATCTCCGCAGCATCCTGGTCGACGAGGTAGTCGCCGCCCTTGATGGTGTCGAAGGTGTGCCACTCCCAGCTGTCCTCCTCGACGTTCGCGAGCGCAGCGGCCATGCCGCCCTGCGCCGCTCCCGTGTGGGACCGCGTCGGGTAGAGCTTGGAGATGACGGCCGTCTTCGCTCCGGGGCCGGCCTCGATCGCGGCGCGCATGCCGGCACCGCCGGCACCGACGATCACGATGTCGAACTGGTGGTAGTGGATGCCGTCGATGACGGTGGACTCGGTGGTTTCTGTAGTCACGGTTTCCGTTGCTCGGTCTCGGTTGCTCAGTTGGCGGGGCAGAACGACGCGAGCAGGTCTGCAGGTGCGCCGGCGGGGCACGGGTCGAAGGTGAAGACGACCAGGGTCCCGAGGATGATGAGGATGGTGACGGCGGCGAGGATCGCGACCTTGAGGACACCGCGGATCGTGCGACCCGTGGCGTAGTCGTTGACGATGGTGCGCATGCCGTTGCCGCCGTGGATCAGTGCGAGCCACAGCATGGCGACGTCCCACCACTGCCAGAAGGGGTTCGACAGCTTGCCGCCGACGAAGGCGAAGTCGATGGCCTTGATGCCGTCGCCGACCATGAGATTGACGAACAGGTGGCCGAAGATGAGGACCAGCAGGATCACGCCGGAGACGCGCATGTAGATCCAGCCCCACTTCTCCCAGTTGACGCCCTTGCGGCGCGCGGGACGAGCGGGGGTGCGGGGAGCGGCGATCGTCGTCATCAGTGGCCCATCTCGCTGAACACGTTGATCAGGTGGCGCGGCGTGAAGCCGAGCATCGTCACGACCCAGAGACCGATGACGATCCAGAACATGGGCCGCTGGTACTTGGTGCCCTTCGACCAGAAGTCGATGAGGATGATGCGGATGCCGTTGTACGCGTGGTAGGCGATGGCGGCGACGAGCGCGACCTCGCCGAGCCCCATGATGGGGTTCTTGTACGTACCGATGACCGCGTTGTACGCCTCGGGGGAGACCCGCACCAGCGCGGTGTCGAGGACGTGCACGAGGAGGAAGAAGAAGATGGCGACGCCGGTGATCCGGTGGAGCACCCACGACCACATGCCCTCACGGCCCCGGTACAGGGTGCCGGCCGGGCGTTTGGATGTCGTGGATTCCAACGGTGACGTTCGCGTGAGACTCGCGGTCACGAGGTCCTCCCTGATAGTCGCTATCTGCGGCAGATCGTTCTGCCGTGCGGGGGTTGTTGCCTGCCGTGCGTCGAATCGGCGCGCTGGACCAAGTGTAGGCGTGGGATGCGCGGTCTCGCCGCTAAGGCTGGCCTAACTGTCTCGACGTCGAGAGAGGCCGGACACCTGCGCGACGACCGCGCGACACCGGGTGTTCACAACCAGTTCCGACGCTTGAACACCTTGTAGAGGATGACGCTCGTGGTGGCCATGAGCGCGAGCGCCATCGGGTAGCCGAACCACCACGACAACTCCGGCATGTGGGTGAAGTTCATGCCGTAGATCCCCGCGATGAGACTCGGGCCGAACAGGATGGCGGCCCAGGAGGAGATCTTCTTCACCTCGTCGCCCTGCTTGAGGCTCGCCTCGGTCATCTTCGCCATCTCCTCGTTCTGGCGTTGCCCGACGAGGGTGCTGTTCACGGTCAGGATGTCGCGCAACAGCTCGCGGTAGGCGTCGATCCGTTGGTTGACGCTCGTGAGGTGGTCGGCGACGTCGCGGAGGCCGCGTTGCAGTTCGTCGGCGACCCCGTACTTCGCGCTGCCCTGCTCGAGCGACAGCATCACGTCGCTGAGCGGGTGCGTCGCGCGTTCGAATGCGATGACCTCGCGGGAGAGCTGGTAGATGCGGCGGGACACCTGGGATTCGCCGACGAAGACCTGCTCTTCGATCTCGTCGATGTCGTTCGAGAGCCCGGCGACGACCGGACCGTAGCCGTCGACGACGGCGTCGATGATGGCGTACAGGATCGCCTGCGGACCATAGGCGAGGAGTTCGTGCTCCTGCTCCATCCGCGCCCGCACGTGCGACAGGTCGGGGGACTCGGCGTGCCGGAGGGTGATGACGAAGTTCGGGCCGACGAAGACGTGCAGCTCGCCGAACTCGACGGTCTCGGTCTCGTCGACGTAGTTGGCGGCCCGGAGGACGACGAACAGGACGTCGTCGTACCGCTCGATCTTCGGCCGCTGGTGCGCGGTGATGGCGTCCTCGACGGCGAGCGGGTGGAGGCCGAACTCCGCCGCCAGGACGCCGAGCTCGCCGGCGTCGGGCCGGTAGAGCCCGATCCACGCGACGCCGTCCGGGGTCTCATGGAGCGCGCGGAAGGTGTCCTCGAGCGAGGTGAGCGTCGAGCTACGGGAACCGTGGCGGTAGATGCAGGCGTTGACGATGCTGTTGCGCCCGTCGAGGTCCGCGGCGTCAGGCGGGCCGACGGGGGCCGGCGGAGCCTGCTTGCTGCCGAAGGACGGGATCGGGATCCCGAGGACGTTGCGTCCAGCCATGCTCGTACCGTTCTTTCTCATGCTCGATCTGGCGCTCATCGTAATCCCGTCACATGACGGTTCCGTGCCGTCGTCGTCAGGCTGGAGCCTGGCGGTACGCTCGGGGGATGACCACGCCCCTCGAACGCTTCTACGCGGTGATCCCGGCCGGCGGCATCGGCAGTCGTCTCTGGCCGCTCTCGCGAGCCGACGCACCCAAGTTCCTGCACGACCTCACCGGCTCCGGCAGCACGCTGTTGCGCGCCACCTGGGACCGCCTCGCGCCGATCGCCGGCGACCAGCGCATCATGGTCGTCACCGGGCGTGCGCACCGCGCGGCCGTCGAACAGCAGCTGCCCGACCTCGCCGACGCCAACGTGGTGCTCGAGAGCGAGCCGCGCGACTCGACCGCCGCGATCGGGCTCGCTGCGGCGATCCTCGTCCGTCGCGAACCCGACGTCATCGTCGGCTCGTTCGCCGCCGACCACGTGATCCGCGGCGACCGCCTGTTCCGCGCCGCGGTCGCCCAGGCCGTCACGGCCGCCGAGGAGCGCTACATCGTCACGATCGGCATCCAGCCCACGGAGCCCGCCATCGGCTTCGGCTACATCAAGAGCGCCCGCGACCTCGGCATCCGCGGGGCCGAAGGGGTCATGCTGGTCGACTCCTTCGTCGAGAAGCCCGACCTCGCCACGGCCAAGCGGTACGTCTCGAGCGGCGAGCACCTCTGGAACGCCGGGATGTTCATCTCGCGGGCCGACGTCCTCCTCGAGGAGATCGGTCGGCAGAAGCCCGAACTCCTGGCGGGCCTCCTCGAACTCGCCGAGGTCTGGGACGACGCGGCGGCCCGCGGACCGGTCGTCGACCGCGTCTGGCCAGCGCTCGAGAAGATCGCGATCGACTACTCCGTGGCGGAGCCCGCCGCGGCTGCCGGTCGCATGGCCGTCGTGCCGGCGCACTTCGACTGGGACGACGTGGGCGACTTCGCCTCGCTCGCCAAGCTCAACTCCGGTGGGCGCAAGTCCGACCTCGCCATCCTCGGCGAGAACGCGCGCGTGCTATCGGACGCCTCCAGCGGCATCGTCGTCAGCCAGACCGGTCGGGTCATCAGCCTCATCGGCGTGCAGGACATCGTCGTCGTCGACACCCCGGACGCTCTGCTCGTCACCACGAGCGCCAACGCGCAGCGGGTGAAGAGCGTCGTCGACGCCCTCAAGCTGTCCGGTCGCGACGACGTCCTCTGATCGGCAATCGACGGTGACCGCGCTGCGCGAGCTGCTCCTGCAGGCGGGCGCGCGTCTTCAAGCCGCAGGCGTGCGTGACGAGGCCTTGGCGGAGGTCTACACACCCCGCGGACTCCCGCTCGTGAAGCGGGCACCCGCGCTACGGCCGATCGGCCGGGCGTGGCGCCTCGGGGTCGTCCTGCTCTCGGCCGACGGTCGCCTCTTCACCGCCGCCGAGTCCACTCGGGCCGTGGAGCCGAAGTGGTTCAACCACCGCTCCTCGGAGGTCGAGCACCGTCGGATCGCGCAGCAGGCGGCCCACCGCGGCCCGTTCGCCGAGGGCGACGTCGTCAATTTCGAGGTCGTCGAGCTCGCGCTGGACGAGGCGTCACTCCGGGAGGGGTCGGGTCCGTTGCGCCTCGTCGATGACACGGTCATGCTCCGCTGGGCCGGGCACGACCTCGGGCTCACCCCGCTCGACGCCTACCTCGATGACCGGGTCTCACTCCTCATCGGCGAGTGACCCGTTCCGATCGCCCGTCTTCAGGCGAACGGGCCCTGATTCGCCCGTCTTCGGGCGAACGAACCGGGCGATCAGACCGCGGGGCCGAACCACTCCGTGTAGAGCCGCCAGAAGTTGCGGTTGCCGTAGGCGCTGCAGGCGTCGCCCGTGCCCGAGACGTTCGCGAGGGCTGCAGCGTTCGGTTGATACGGCGTGTAGAGGTAGAGGTTGGCCGTCGCCTGGTTGCGGATGTCGACCTGGGTGCCGCCGCAGGCCGCGTCGGGGCTGTACTGGATGTAGACCGATCCCAGGTGGTACGCCCGCTGGTAGGACTCGCCCGGCACGTTGAGCGGGTACAGCGTGTACTGCCGGAACTGCCATGCGGAACGGTAGACCTGGTTCTGGAACCCGAAGTAGTCCGCGTCGCAGCTCGCGCTGAAGTTCGGGCCGGTGTCGGGGCAGCCCCAGCCCATGGCGCGCGCGTAGCCGTACTCGCTCGGCCCGGTGATGAGTGACTGCTCCTTCTGCATGAGGACGAGCAGCACCTTGGGGTTGATCCCGCACGCGTGCGCGACCTTCGCGACGATCCTCGCCGCCGACTCGTTCACGGCGCCGCGGTAGGCCTCGCAATGTCCGGGCTCGGCCGCCGGGACGGACTCGGTGCTGGCACGGAAGTCCGCCAGGCACGGCACGCCGTCCTTCGGGGTACAGGGCTGGGAGGCGAAGAACGCCTGGACGTCCGCCTCGCTCATGGCGTTCGCGTCGTAGAAGTTCGCGTCGCTGATGATCTCGCCCGGGTCGAAGTCCGTGCCGCGGACCGTGGGCGGCGCCGGCTGGGCAGGCTTGCCGGGAGCCGGCGTGGCAGGCTTCGTCGGCTTCGGGGTCGCCGTCGAGGGAGTGGTCGGCGAGGGACTCGGGGTGGGCGTCGGCGTCGTCTGCGTCCGGCTCAGCTGCGAGCTCGCAGCGGCCGCGGTCGCCGGCGTGGTCGGCAG
>NZ_JACYTW010000100.1:0-8008 GCF_014841395.1 Plantibacter sp. CFBP 13570
ACGCTGTTGAGTTCTCAAGGATCGGATGCTCCTGCCTTTGGCCATCACGACCGCCCTGCAGGGCAACTTCTCTATCTTACATCTTCCCGGTTTGTTGTCAACTCGGCGTTTCAGCCGCTCTGCGAACAGAGTCATGCTGAGCACGAGTGACACCAGGAGGAAGTCATCCAACCGAGACTTGAAACGATAACATCGAAATGTTCTCGCTTTTGGCTGGGGATTGTCCCCGCTTGAGGCCGAGAAGCTCTTCCGCTTCCCGCACCTTTGGGGTGACGAGTGATTACTCTACGTGTGTCTCGGGATCGTGGCAAATTCCGCTTGCATCCCGGGCGTGTCGCCCGGAATCACGCGGTTTTCGCCGAGGCGGCCTCGAACGGGTCGGCACAGGGTCACTGTGCGACACCCGTGCCGGCGCACCAGGACAGGTCGAACCCGGCCTGCGTCCCGACCACCGTGCCGGTGCGGGCGTCGACGACCTCGATCTCGGGACCGTTGGGCATCGGCGCGTTGGCGTACCCGTCGAAGCCGGCCTTCGCGAAGTCGGGGACGACGACGACCGCGACGTACTCCGCGTTCGGGCTCGCGCACAGTGACCAGATGACGGCACCCGGCTCAGGTCGATAGAGCTCGGCGGTCGCGCCGTCCTTGATCGCCAGTACCCGCTGCTCCGTGGTTCCGGCGGAGCGGTCGTAGTCGGCGTAGATCCTGGCCGACAGGGACTCGGACAGTGCGACGAGTTGTCCAGGGATCTCGGTGGGCGCCACCGAGGGCAGGACGAACGGTTCGCTCTTCCCCGTCGCGAGGTCGAGCACGACCACACCGTCGACCTGCTCGATGACGACCTTGGTGGTGCCCGGGATGTAGCTCGAGATGAGGGAGGCCCGGCCGAGCAGCACCGGATCGGTCGTCGCAGCAGGATCGAGCAGCTCGAGCGAGTTGTCCACCGTGCGGACGAGCATCGAGGAGGTCCGGGGCACGAACGACCACTCCGCCGCCTGGACCGCAGCCCCGTCGATCCCGCCGACCCGGGCGGCCTCCGTCGGTTTCCCCTGCCGCAGCTCGAACGAGTACAACGTGAGGTTGTCGCCGCCATCGCGACCGAACGACTGCTCCGTGAACAGGAAGCCCACCCGACTCTGCGCCGGAGCGGTCTGCAAGGAGGTGATCATCCCACCCATCGGAAGGGCCACCTCCTGGGTACTCCCATCGGTCGTGTCCACCACCACGATGCGACCGAGCCCAATCGTCTCCTGCTGCACGACGATCAGGGAGTCACCGATCGTCGCGAACTCCTGGATCTTCGCCGCTTCGTACGCGGTCTCGGGTTCACCACCGCCGATCGAGAGGCGCACGATCCGGTCATCCTGCTTCGTCGCCGCCGAGCCGCCGTCCTTGACCGGACTCCGCACGAGGGAGAACCCCTCGACGGGCGGCGTCGAGAACGACGTGGTGAGCGTGGCGGCCGGTCCGCCACCCGGCGCGGTGACACCGTCGACCGTGATCCGGTAGTCCGTCGCATAGGCGAGCGGCTCGGGGAACACCAGCGTGATGCCGCCGGCCCCGGTACTGACGTCGAAGTCTGCTGCCGGCTCGATCCGCACCCGGTCCGACCCGAGATCCGCGATCGGTTGGTTCACCGCCAGGACGACCCGCTGGCCCCAGGACTCCACGAGTCCGGTCGGGTCGACCACCGTGCGGACGAGCTTCGGCCCCTGGGTCAAGCCCACGACGGCCGCGCCGCCGCCGATGACGACGAGCGCGATCAGCACGATCGCGACCAGTCGGCCGAAACCGCTCCGGTCGCCGGCGGCCTGCGTCGACCGGCCTCGTGCAGCATCCCGGCGATCAGTAGTCATACGGGTCCGCCGGCTCCTCGACCTTGTCGACCTTCGCCGTCCCGACCACCAACGGCAGATGCGAGGCGTCGCTCGCGGTGAGCGCCCCCGAGACCTCGACCCAGTCGCCGGGCTTGAGCTGTTGGTCCCAGCCGTCGAGCTGCACGGGCACACCGACCGGCTGGGCGTCCACGGCGCAGCAGTTCACGACGAACCGAGAGACGTAGAAGACGTCGGCCGCGTCCGGATCGGCGATCACGAAGCCGACCCCGGTGAAGGCGCGCCCCTCGAGGTCGGCGGGACGCGTCGTCTGGCGCAACAGCGTGGCCCAGTCCTTGATGCCGAAGGTGCTGAAGTCCGGGTTCGAGGTCAGCACCGTCTGGGCGTCCTGCCCCTGGACCTCACCCGCGAGCGTGCCGGAGTTCACCGCGCGCTGGTCGGCCGTCGCGACCGAGAGCGTCGACGGCGGCAGCACCACCATCGCGCCGACCACCGCGAGACTGCCCACGACGGAGGCGAGCTGCAGCGCCGTTCGCCCGCGACGCTTCGGCACCTCCTCGACGTCCACGTGGACGAGGACGCTGACGATGCCGAGCGCGACCGCGATGAGCGCCATGATGACGGTGAAGACGAAGTATCGCGGGTGGATGTAGAGCCCAAGGCGATCGGTCAGCGCGAGCCAGAGGATGCACACGGCGGCGGTGACGAGCAGCAGCACGCCCCACCATCGCTGCCGGAGGCGTTCGAGCAGTGGGACGCGGCGATCGCCGGCCGTCGACGTCTCGGCGCGCGCGTGTCCGTGGGTGGCGTTCTGATCAGGCAAGGGCGTTCACTCCGAATCCGAGGGCCGCCGAGAACAGCACGGCGACCGCGGTGATGATCACGAGGGTCCTGGTCGTGTAGGTGGTGCGCATGAGTGCGAGCATCTTGACGTCGACGACGGGGCCGAGGACGAGGAAGGCGACGATCGAGCCGGGCATGAACGTCGATCCGAAGGACAGCACGAAGAAGGCGTCGACGTTCGAGCAGATCGAGACGATCACGGCGAGCGTCATCATCGCGAGCACCGACCAGACGGGGTTCGCGCCGAGGGTGACGAGCACCTCGCGCGGCACGAGCACCTGCACGGCGCCGGCGACGGCGGACCCGATGAGCAGCGCCGGCATGATCGCGCGCGCCTCGGCGACGAACTGCTGCAGGCTGCGCTCCACCTTCGTGTGCTCGTGCCCGTGCTGCTCGGTCACCTCGCAGCTGGCCTGGAAGGTCGGTGTGAGCAGCGAGCTGCGGTCGGGGTGCTTGCTGAAGAGCCACCCGATGAGGTTCGCGAGCAGGAACCCGCCGACCAGCCGGGCGACGAGGATCCCGCCGTCCCAGCCGAAGGCCTGATGCGTCGTGACGATGACGATCGGGTTGAGGATCGGCGCCGCGAGCAGGAAGGTGATCGACTCCGGCACCGTGAACCCGCGCACGATGAGGCCGCGGGCGAGCGGGACGTTGCCGCACTCGCAGACCGGCAGGAACATGCCGAGCAGCGAGATGCAGGCCCGGCGGAGGATCGGCTGCGTCGGCAACCACCGCTCGAGCCAGCCGTCGGGAAGCCAGATCTGCACGAGGATCGACAGCACGATGCCGAGCACCACGAACGGCAGCGACTCCACCACCACGCTGAGCGTCAGCGTCACGAAGTCGCGCACCGCGGTGGGCGGGGTGAGCGCCTCACCGAGCGGCATGAGCGCCCGGAGCACGAAGAGTCCGACCACCACGAGCAGTGCGACGCCGATCAGGAGCGGTGTCCGCAGGTTCCGTGGATCACGCCCCTCGGTGCGACCCCAGTGCTCCGCGCCGTCGTCGTCGGGCGCGGTCCAGTCGTCGTCGACCCCGAGGGTTCCGGTCGTCCTGCTCACTCCGGCCTCACGCGCGCTGGGCCGCCGCCGAGCAGTTCTCGCAGAGCCCGAAGACGTCGACGACGTGCTTCGCCTCGGTGAACCCGTGCTGCGACGCGACCGAGCGCGCCCAGGCTTCGACCTCGTCGGCCTCGATCTCGATGGTGAGACCACAGTTGCGGCAGATGAGGTGGTGGTGGTGCGTGCCCGGCGTGCAGGCGCGGTAGAGGTTCTCGCCCTCAGGCGACTGCAGGGAGTCCGCTTCGCCCTCGACCGCGAGGTCGGAGAGGGCGCGGTACACGGTCGCGAGCCCGATCGGCGAACCGGTGTCGCGGAGTTCGGCGTGCAGACCCTGAGCGCTGATGAATCCGTCGTTGCCGCCGAGGGCCTCGCGGACAGCTTCTCGCTGCCAGGTGTTGCGCTTCGCCACGGGTGCTCCTGCCTGTCGCTTCAAGGGTACCCGGGAACCGCTCGGAGGACGCTCCGAAGCAGCTCCGCGCGGACGCGGTGCACAGTCCACGGTCATCGCACGACCTGGGCGTGCCGCGTCTCGCCGACGGGTGCCCGACGACCACGTCGTCCGGACGCGGTGCGCGGCCCGACGATGCGGCAGACGAGGTAGATGAGGAAGGAGATCGTCGTGATGTAGGGGCTGATCGGGAGCGATCCACCGATGGCGAGCAGGATGCCACCGACCGCCGAGACGAAGCCGAAGAGCATGCTCAACACCGGGACGAGGACGGGCGACGACGACACCCGGAGCGCCGCGGCAGCAGGTGTCACGAGCAGCGCGAGGACGAGCAGCGCACCGATGATCTGCACCGATACCGCGACGGTGAGCCCGAGCAGCACCATGAAGGCGAGCGAGACGAACCGGCTCGGCACCCCGCGTGCTGCGGCGACGTCCGGGTCGAGGCTGTCGAAGCTGAGGGGTCGCCACAGGAGGAGGAGCGCGACCAGCACGACGATGCTGATGACGATGAGCAGGCCGAGCTGCGGGTCGTCGACCGACACGATCTGCCCGGTGAGGAGCCCGAACTTGTTGGCACTCCGGCCCGGATAGAGCGCGAGGAAGAGGATGCCGAGGCCGAGGCCGAACGGCATGAGCACCCCGATGATCGAGTTGCGGTCGCGCGCCTTCGAGCCGAGCAGGCCGATGAGGATCGCGGCGACGAGGGACCCCGCGAGGGACCCGACGACGACGTTCGCCCCGAACAGCAGCGCACCGGCAGCACCGGCGAAGGACAGCTCGCTGATCCCGTGCACCGCGAACGCCATGTCCCGCTGCATCACGAACACACCGATGAGGCCGCCGACGATGCCCAGGACCGCGCCGGCGATGATCGAGTTCTGCACGAGTTCGAGGAGTGCGCCGTAGTCCTGGAAGTTGAACAGGCGTCCCCAGAGGTCGTCGGTGTTCATGCGCCGACCCCCACCGCACCGGTGTGCGGATCGTCATGGTGATGGTGGTGGTGGGTCTCGCTGTCGGGGATGCCGACCACGACGACCCGGCCGTGACTGCGGAGCACGTCGACGGGCGTGCCGTAGAGCTCCGACAGCACCTCGCTGCGGAGCACCTCGTCGGGGGTGCCCTCCCGGAACCGCCCGCCCGCGAGGTACAGGATGCGGTCGACCATGGGGAGCACCGGGTTCACGTCGTGGGTGACGAAGACCACCGCGGTGTCGTGCTCGCGCCGACGACGGTCGATGAGTTCGCTGACCCCGCGCTGATGCTGGAGGTCGAGGCTGAGCAGTGGTTCGTCGCAGAGGAGGAGGATCGGGTCGTCCGCGAGCGCCTGGGCGACGCGGAGCCGCTGCTGCTCACCGCCGGACAGGGTGCCCACCGCGCCGTCAGCGTAGGCGGTCGCGCCGACGGAGGCGATCAGCTCGTCGACCCGACGCTTCGTCGCAGCAGTGCGGATGGGGAGTCCGAACCGGTGGCCGTCGACGCCGAGGGCGACGAGATCGCGACCGCGCATCGGCGTGCCGGCGGGGATGAGCTTCTGCTGCGGGATGTAGCCGATGCGGCGGTCGCCGCGGTGCACCGGGCCTCCGGCGACCCGGATGGTCCCGCGGTCGAGCTGCTGCTGCCCGAGGATGGTGCGCAGCAGACTCGTCTTGCCGGAGCCGTTCGGGCCGAGCACGGCGAGGAACTCCCCCGGGCGCACCGAGAGGTCGAGGCCGTCCCAGAGCGTGCGTCCGCCGAACCCGAGCTCGGCCCCGGCGAGCGCGAGGACGTCGACGGGGCCTGAGCCGTCGGTCGGACCGCTGGTCATCGATTCAGTGCGTCCGCCACGGCGTCGACGTTCTCGGTCATCCACGAGAGGTAGTCCTTGCCGTCCGGGAGGGTCTCGGTGAATGACAGCACCGGCACGCCTGCGTTCTCCGCGGCGGTCTTGACCTGTTCGGTCTCGCCGCCACTCGTCTGCTCATTGTAGGCAAGCAGCGCGACCGATCCGCCGCCGAAGAGGTCGAGCGTCTCCTTGAGGACGGTCGGTGACACGTCGGTGCCTTCCTCGATCGCCTCGCTGAACGCCTCGGGGGTGCGGTTCACGAGTCCGGCGCCCTCGAGCAGGTAGAGCGGGACGGGCTCGGTGATGGCGACGCCCTCGCCGTCGTGTGCGGTCTTGATCGCGGCCTGGGCCGTCTCGATCGTGCCGAGGGACTCCGTGAAGGCCTTCGCGTTCGCGGTGTACGTGGCGGCGTGCGCGCTATCGAGTTCGCCGAGCTCCTTGGCCAGCTCGTCGGCGAGCTTCGCCATCGTCGGGAAGCTGTACCAGACGTGCTCGTTGAAGCCCTCGATGTGGTCGTGGCCGTCGTCCTCGGCGTGCGCCTCGTCCGTGTGCTGCTCGTCGGCGTGGTCCTCGTCCGGGGCGAGGCCCGACAGGTCGACGACGTTGACGACCTCGACGGACTCGTTCTTGGCGGCGTCGAGGAGCGTGTCGACGAACGGGTCGTAGCCGCCGCCGTTCTCGATGACGAGGTCGGCGTTCTTGATGGAGAGCTGGTCCTGCGTGCTCGCCTCGTAGGAATGCGGGTCCTGGGCTGCCGAGGAGATGAGCGAGGTCACCTCGACGTCCTTGCCGCCGATCTTCGAGGCGATGTCGCCGTAGACGTTCGTGGAGGCGACGATGGTGATCTTGCCGTCGTCGGCCGCGCCCGACGCGCCGCTGCCGGAGCAGCCCGCGAGGACGAGGGCGGCTGCCGGGAAGATGGCCAAGGTTGGGAGCAGGGTGCGAGCGCGCATTGATGAACCTTCTCGATCGGGGTGAGAAGGCCAACGGTACGCCTATTGATACTGATTCTCAAAATCGCCCGGCTGGAAGGTTCCTGAGCAGGTGTACTCAGTCGAGCAGCAGCGCCGGCTCCTCGATGATCGACGCGACGTCCGCCAGGAAGCGGCTCGCGACGTCGCCGTCCACCACGCGGTGGTCGAAGGAGGCACCGAGCGTCGTCACGAACCGACTGCGCACCTCGCCGTCGACGACCCACGGCTTCTGCTTGATCGTGCCGAGCGCGACGATGCCGACCTCGCCCGGGTTGAGGATCGGGGTACCGGTGTCCATGCCGAAGACACCGATGTTCGTCACCGTGATCGTGCCGTTCTGCTGGTCGGCGGGCGGCGTCTTACCGTCGCGGGCCGTGAGGGTGAGGGTCTCGAGGGCTCGCGCCAGCTCGAGCAGGCTCATCGCCTGCGCCTCCTTGACGTTCGGGACGATCAGTCCGCGCGGTGTCGCGGCGGCCACGCCGAGGTTCACGTAGTGGCGGACGATGATCTCCTGGTCCGTCCACTCGCTGTTGACCGTGGGGTTGCGGCGGACCGCCCAGATCATCGCCTTGGCCATGATGAGCAGCGGCGAGACCTTGACGCCGGCGAAGTCCGTCGAGTTCTTCAGACGCTTGACGAACTCCATCGTGCGCGTCGCGTCGACGTCGACGAAGAGGGAGACGTGCGGCGCGGTGAAGGCGCTGCGGGTCATGGCCGTCGCGATGGCCTTGCGGACGCCCTTGACCGGGATGCGCTCCTCGCGCTCGTCGGCCCACTCCGGCGTCTCGATGTTGCGGAACACGCTCGCCTGGCTGGCCTCACGGATGACGTCGTCGCGGGTGATCTCCCCCGCGAGCCCGGTGCCCTCGATGGCCGTGAGGTCGACCTCGAGGTCTTTCGCGAGCTTCCGGATCGGCGGCTTGGCGATGACCGGCAGCGCGGACGCGGCGGGGATGCTCGACGGCGGCTGGCGGCGCACGGGCGGCTGCGGGGTGACGGCCGGGCTCGCCGGCTCGACGACG
>NZ_JACYTW010000101.1:0-7951 GCF_014841395.1 Plantibacter sp. CFBP 13570
GGCCGTCTGTGCCGCAGCCGCGATCGGTGAGCCGTGGGCCTCCATGCCGACGGCGTCGACGACCCCGTCCGGGCCGCGTCCGCCGGTGGCGTCGCGGAGCTCAGCGACCACGTCGTCCGAGAGGTCGAGGGCACGGATGCCGTAGCGCTCGGCGAGGGCACGGCGCTCCGGCACCGGGTCCACGGCGAAGACCTCGAGACCGCGGTGCTTGGCGATGCGAGCCGCGAGCTGGCCGACCGGGCCCAGGCCGAGCACGGTGATCGAGCCGCCGTCCGGCACCCCGGCGTACTCGACGCCCTGCCAGGCGGTCGGGAGGATGTCGCTCAGGTAGAGGTAGGACTCGTCGGGCAGGTCGCGACCGACGACGATGCAGTTCGCGTCGGCGAGTCGGACCTGCAGGAACTCGGCCTGTCCGCCCGGCACCTGGCCGTAGAGCTTCGTGTAGCCGTACAGGGAGGCGCCGCTGCCGTGCTCCTTCACCTGGGTCGTCTCGCACTGCGACTGCAGCCCGTTGCGACACATGAAACACTCGCCGCACGCGATCGTGAACGGGATGACGACCCGGTCGCCGACCGCGACGCGGGTGACCTCCGAGCCGACGGCTTCGACGACACCCATCGTCTCGTGGCCGAGGACGTCGCCGCGGTCGAGGAACGGGCCGAACAGTTCGTAGAGGTGGAGGTCGGAGCCGCAGATGGCTGCCGAGGTGACACGGATGATCGCATCGGTGGGGGCGGTGATCGCGGGGTCCGGGACGGTCTCGACCGACACCGAACGGCGACCCTGGTACGTGAGTGCGCGCATGGATGCTCCTTCGTCGTTGTCCTTCCACCCTGCGCCTCCTGGACGTCGGGCGACTGGGGGTGGACGTCTCGTCGGAGGGCTGATACGAGCTCAGCGTGTCGCGTCGGCGGCCACGCGCTGGAGGCTGGCGAGCACCGACCGGACCGCGGATCGCGCCATCGCCTCCGGTCTCGCCAGGACGTCGACATGCCGGACGAGGACCGCGCCGGCGACCGGTCGGAGGACCATGCCGTCGACCGCCAACGGTGCCGCCGTGGTGCGCGGCATGACGGCGATCGCCGCCCCCGTGCGGACGACCTGGGCGGCGACCGAGAACTCGTTGATACGGTGGTCGATCCGCGGCGCCCGGCCGCTCAGCGCGCCCAGATGATGGAGGACGCCGGCGAGCGGGAAGCCCTCGTGCGTGGAGATCCAGCGTTCGTCGCGCAGATCCTCCGGTCGCAGCTCCAACCGCGCCGCGAGCGGATGCGCCTCGTGCATCGCGATGTCGAGGGGTTCGACGAGCAGCGGTGTCACGACGAGGCGGTCGAGCGGCCACGCCGGCTCGTGCGGGAGCCGGTGGGCGATGACGAGGTCGTAGTCCGCCGTGAGCCCGGCGAACCGGTCCTGCGCGACGTCGGCGTCGGCGAGGAGGAGCCGCGGTGTCGCGACCGGCTCCGCTCCCGTCCCGACCTGCGTGAGCAGCGGTCCGAAGAACGCCAGGCCGGCGCTGTGGAACGCGGAGACGCTGACCGGGCGCTGCTCATGCTGGAGGAAGGAGTCCACGGCGTCCCGTGCCTCGGCCAGTGCCTCCTCCACGCGTGACGCGGCGATCGCGAGGGCCTCGCCGGCCTCGGTCAGGACGAGTCGACGCCCGTGCTTCTCCGTGAGCGGGACCGGCATCGTGGCCTGCAAGGCGGCGAGCTGCTGCGACACGGCCGAGGCGCTGACGTGCATGGCTGCGGCGACCGCGGCGACGCTGCCGCGGTCGCCGAGTTCGCGGAGGAGGCGGAGGCGAGCGGGATCCATAAGTCATTCCTTCATCGTCGATCCAGACACTGCCTGTTGTTCTATCGTGTCCGTCTCCTGGAGAGTAGCGGCATGGCCCGCCGCGCACCCTCCGAACTCATCGTCGATGTGCTGCTCGTCGGGGTCGCGGCGGTGTGGGGCGCCAGCTTCCTCGCGGCGAAGGACCTCGCCGCCGTCACCGGTGTGCCGGCGGCGGTCGCCCTGCGGTTCCTGGTGGCGGTGATCGCCATCGGGCTCATCTGCCTCGTGCGGCGGGAGCGGCTCCCTCGCCGACGGGGCCTGCTGATCGCGGCGGCACTCGGCTGCTCGCAGGCCGCGATCATCGGCCTCGAGACGTGGGGCGTGCACCTGACCTCGGCGACGAACGCCGGGCTGCTCATCAGCCTCGCGCTCGTCATGACGCCGGTGCTCGACGGTGTCGCGTCGCGGTCCTGGCTCCCGAGGTCCTACTTCGTCGCCGCGGTCGCAGCCGTGGTCGGTGTCGCGCTGCTCGTGTCGGACGGCGGTCTCCGCGCACCCACCGCGGGCGACGCGCTCGTGATCGCCGCGGCCGTCGTCCGTGCGGTGCACGTGACGTCGAGTGCGCACCTGACGCGAGGTCGAACCGACAGCACGCTCGGCGTGGTGTTCGTCCAGATGCTCGTGTGCGCCGGGGCGTTCAGCCTCATCGCCGGTGACGGTCTCGCTGCGGCTGTCACGCTGCTCGATCTGCACGGCTGGCTGGACGTGCTGTTCCTCGGTCTGCTGTGTTCCGTGTTCGCATTCGTCGTCCAGCTGTGGGCGGTGCGGCGGACCTCGGCTTCGCGCGCGAGCATCCTCATGGGGACGGAACCCGTCTGGGCGCTCCTCGTCGGCGTGCTCATCGCGGGGGAGGTGATCGGCCCGCTGGGTGCGCTCGGTGCGGCGCTGATCATCGTGGCGAGCTATGTCGGCCAGGCGATCGAACGCCGCCACCGCGCGCGGACGACCGGCACGGCACCCTCGGTGCAGCAGGAGCCGGCGCCTGTCTGACGGGGTCTACAGCGTGGTCGCCGCGCCCGTGAGCGGCGTTCCCAGCGGTGCTGCGTCCTCGATCCGGCACACGCGGACGTCGATCTCATGGATCGGCGTCTCCGCCATCGACGTCGCGAGCACGCCGCGGATCGCGTCGCCGACGAGACGGAGGGTCGCCGGGACCGGAGCCCCGTCGGTCACGCCGATGGTCACGCCGATCGTCAGCGCGCCGTCGGCTCCGCGACCGACGGCCACCTTCGTCGGCTTGTCGTCGTCACGCCCGACCGCGTCGGCGACGGTCCGCAGGACCGCACGGATCGGCGACCCGGACGCGTAGACCGTCGTGACCCCCGGTGTCGCGGCGACGACGGCGGTGAGCTGCTGCGAGAGCGCGGCATCGGTGTCCATCAGGAGTCCTCCGGCCGGGCGACGCGCTGCGTGTGGATGTCGATGATCGTGACGTCGACGGCGACCACGTTGAGCTCGGTGTGCGTGGCCAGTTCCGCGACGACGCGATCCCGGATGAGCTGCGACAGCCGTTCGAGGTTGTTGCCGAACGCGGCCGAGGCGGTGATCGCCACCGTGATCGGCGCGTCCAGGGTCGTCACATCGCCGTCGAGGCGGACCCGACCGACGATGACCCCGCCGACGCTGTCGCCCACCCCGCGGATCAGAGTGCGGACGGAGCCTTCCGTGATGCGCAGGTGCACCTCGGGGTCGGGGTGCCTGAGCGGGATGTCCCGACCGGCGTGCGCCTCGAGCGAGATGTTCTGGAGCACCGCGTGCATCCAGGAGCGGTCCTGCTCGGAGTGCGTCGCCGCCTCCGACTTGAGCAGTGCCCAGGTCTGGGTGCGCAGTCGGAGGAGGGCGTCGAGGGCGAGTTGGCAGCCGGGGGAGGCTTCGATGTCGGGGTCGAGGGGCTCACGGCCGCTGTCGAGGTAGTCGGAGAGCTCATCGATGGTGTGCCCGTCGAGGTCGGCGCCGGCCAGGTCGTCGAGCATGGACTCGTGGTCGTCGTCGTTCATCGCCACACCTCCATCTCCCGCAGGACGGTCTGTCTGGCCCGCGCGAGCTGGCCGCGCACCGTCGAGGCCGGGACCCCGAGCGACTCGGCGATCTCGACGTACGACAGCCCGCCCGTCTCCTTGAGCATCCAGCACTCACGCTGCATGGCAGGGAGTCGGTCGAGGACCGAAGCGAGGGCGCTCATCTGCATGCGCACCTCGACGACCCGTTCCGGGGACTGATGGGACGGAGCGGGGGCATTCCAATCCTCGATCTCGCTGTGTTCGCGGCGGCGTCTGATGCGGTCGATCGCCCGGTTCGAGACCATGCGCATCAGCCAGGACTTCACCGCGTTCGGGTCGTTCAGCCGGTCGAGCTGTCCCCACGCCTGGATGAGGACGTCCTGCACGACGTCCTCCGCCTCCGACTGGTTCCCCAGCACGCGGACGGCGTAGGCGCGCATGAGGGAACCGTGCCGGAAGACGAGGACCTCGAAGGCGGTGGCGTCTCCGTCGGCTGCGCGCTCGGCGAGGATGCCGTCCGGGAGGACCTCGAGCGAGCGCTTCACGGTGTGGCTAGAGGACGGCGAACGCGGTGAAGGCGACAGCGGTCGCGGACACGATCGCGGACGCGGCGACCGCGGCGACGTAGGGAAACTGGAGCGTCTTCGCCGGGCCGTTCTCCACCGCCTCCTTGGCGCGGAGCAGGGAGACGAAGACTCCGAGGTCCTTGCCGGTGCTCGAGGCGGCGACGAAGCGGCCGTCCCGGAACTCGACCATGCCGGCGTACTCACCGTCGACCGAGGCGACCCAGAGGGTCGCATCCGGCTCAGCCCAGGCGACCGTGGTCCCTGTGCCTCGCTCCAACACCGTGCTCATGACTGCTCCTTGCTCAACGTTCGTGTTGTTAGAGAATCTAGTTATTCATGCGTCTGCATGTACCCCACTTGACATCGCGATCCAGACTCCGCTAGACAATCTCGTTACGAGAACCACTACTGTTGGACTTCATGACCGCCCAAGCCGTTGACGCGCAGCACTACTGGTACGAACAGGACGAGCACGAGCGCGGCCGCCGCATGCTCGAGGCCATGCGTCTGTACCGTGCTGCCGAGGCCGCCATGCGTCGTCGGACCCGCGACGAGATGCACATGGGCGAGAACGACCTCCTCGCGCTGCGGTTCATGCTGCGCGCCAAGCAGGAGCACCGCCTCGTCAGCCCCACGGATCTCGGTGCCTACCTCGGCATCAAGACCTCATCGGTCACGGTCATGCTCGACCGCCTGGAGGCGGCGGGTCACGTCGTCCGTCGGCCGAGCGAGACCGACCGTCGCCGCGTCACCGTCTCGACCACCGACTTCGCCGACTCGGAGGTCCGCAAGACCCTGAGCCACATGCACCACCGCATGATGGAGGCCACCACCGGGATCGAACCGGAGATCGCGGCCGGCATCGTCGACTTCCTCGACCGCATGCGCGAGGCCGTCGACTCGATCGACCGCACCGAGCCCGAGGGGCAGCCGCAGCCCTGAGCCGCCCCGGCACTTGCCGCGAGCGGCACAGGCGCAGGCCGCCACCGGCAGAGCGAGAGTCTTCGGCCTACCCAGCGTGGACTGGTCACTTGTATGGTCAACATATGGAATATCGCGCCCTCATCGACCATGTCGAGAGTCATTCGCAGCAAACGGCGCATCCCATCACTGTCGGCATCTCGGGCTACTGCGGCTCAGGGAAGTCGACACTCGCGCGAAGTCTGGTCGCGGAACTCCCACGGGCGGCGCGCATCAGGGGCGACGACTTCCTCGACCCGGCTCGCTCGCACAGGCGGTCATCCGACTGGGACGGGGTGGATCGTCGACGCCTCGTGACCACCGTGTTGGATCCGTTCCGGGCGCGTCAAGAGAGCGAGTTCCGTCGGTATGACTGGTCGGCACGGGCCCTCGGCGCGCCGGAGTCGCTCCCGAAGGCGGATATCCTCGTGGTCGACCTCATCGGGCTCCTGCACCCTGAGGCGCTTCCCAGTCTCGACGTGACCGTGTGGTGTGATGTCGACCTGAACACCGCCGCCGAGCGCGGAATGGCTCGCGATCAACGACTCGGCCGCGACCACGAATCGTTGTGGCGCGATGTCTGGCTCCCGAATGAGATCGACTTCGCCGAGCGTTTCGGCCCGCGTGCGTCCGCGACCATCCTGCTCGACGCGTCGTCGAGCGCCGTTGCATCAAGCGGCGATCGCAGATACGAGGCGGGCCGCACGGTCTGATCCGTGTGACCCGCCTCCGAATGTCTTCGACGATTTCGACCGCGCGCTGCGGGCCCTCCAGGCACCGCTCGAGCCGACTCTCAGAAGTCCCCGACCTTCGATGATCCGATGGTAATCGAGCACGTGTCGGACGACCGATGCTTGAACGGTCGGATCGCTTGTGCTACTCGGGATCGTGCTGGTGGCGGTGCCTCAGTTGTCGGCGGACAGCTCCGGGTAGTCGGTCTCCGGCATGAGCTCGAGCCCCGCCGGCGTGTAGGTGCGGTCGAGCATGGCCTGCAACCAGGTGCGGTTGAGTGCGACCGGGCGTGAGCCGGTGAACCGGAAGACGATGGGGACGCCGGTCTCGATCCAGATGGCGTAGCGGCCCGAGCCGTGTGCGGGGTCGATCGTCCAGGAGAGGAGGAACGCCTCGCCCTTGCGGAGCTTGGAGACGACGACCATCTGCACATGGGCGAGGGTCCGATCCTCGAGTTCGAGTGCTTCGTTCCCGTACCGCAGCGTTCCCATGTTCCCCAGCCCCCTGTCATCGTCTGCGCGGTCGATCACCGCGCCGACAATTCTGGCAGCTCCCGTCGATGCGGCGCGAATGCCAGGGGCGGGATTGCTGGTCAGTCGGCGTCGAGGACGGCGTCGAGCAGGCCCGGGAACCGGGTGTCGAGGTCGTCACGCCGCAGGGTGAGCGTGCGGTGGCGACCGTTCGGCTCGTTCCGGATGACGCCGGCCTCGCGGAGCACCTTCATGAGGTGGGACTTCGTCGACTTCGGGATCGTGGGGTCGAGGGCGGTGCAGTTCGCGGCGTCCATCGGTCCGTCCCGGAGCTGCCGCACCATCTCGAGTCGGTCCGGATCGCTGAGCGCGAAGAGGACGGCCGGCAGCTCGATCGCCTCGCGGTCGGGGTGCGTGAGATCGGCTGGTGCGGGCATGGTTCGATAATAGTTGAACAATGAGCGGAAAGCGCGTATCGTCCAATCGTTCGACATTTTTGGAACCGAAGGATGCCCGCCCCGTGCAGACGACGACCCCGTCACCCCCGACCCGACCCGTGCCCACCGCGGCTGACGGCGCGCCCGTGCTGCCGCGCCGTCGCTTCGGTTTCGTCCTCGCGGGGCTCGGCAGCACACTCATGCTCGCCGGTGCCAGCGCTCCGTCACCGTTCTACCCGGAGCTCCAGGAGCGGCTCGGCATCGGCCCGATCGGCGTCACCATCGCCTTCTCGGCCTACGCGCTCGCCCTGCTGGTCGCGCTCCTCACGATCGGCTCGGTCTCGGACCACCTCGGACGCCGCCCGGTGATCACCGCCGGGTTCGTCGTGCTCGCCGCGAGCATGCTGCTCCTCTGGCACGTCGACTCCGGAGCGCTGCTGTACCTCGCCCGCGTGCTCCAAGGCCTCGCCAGCGGGGCACTGCTCTCCACGCTGTCGGCGACGATCATCGATCTGGCCCCGCCCGAGCGGCCACGAGCGGCGACCCTGCTGAACGCCATCGCCCCGATGATCGGTCTCGCCTCCGGCACGATCCTCGCGGGCGTCCTGCTGCAGACGGTCGCCGACCCGTCGAGCTGGACGTTCCTACCGCTGGCGGTCGCGTACCTGCTCATCGCGGTGTCCATCTGGAACGTGCCGGAGACCGCAGCCCGCACCCCCGGGTGGGCGCGCGCCATCCGACCCCGCGCAGCCGTCCCCGTCGATGCCCGACGGTTGTTCGTCGTGAGCATCCCGATCGTCCTCGGCGGTTGGGCGACCGGCGGGCTGTTCCTCTCCCTCGGGCCGAGCATCATGCACACGGAGCTCGGCGTGGACGGCCAGCTCGGAGGGGCGCTCCTCATCGGGCTGCTGCCGGCCGCCGGGGCCGTCGCGGCCGCGGTGCTCCACCGCCGC
>NZ_JACYTW010000102.1:0-7939 GCF_014841395.1 Plantibacter sp. CFBP 13570
CCCGACTCTGCAGGCAGGCCCGACTCCGTCGTCACGCGCGTCGCTGCGGTGGCGCGCGCGTCGACCGCCCGACGAGCCGGCATCGCGGCGGCCACGGCGGCCTCGTCGGCGAACGGACGGGACGGGAATCGACCGGGCGCGTACCGTGACGCGTCGACGAAGGGGCTCTCACCCGTGACCATCAGTTCGGCGAGCATCCGACCGAGTCCGGGGCCGTGCGTGACGCCGGACTCGTTGTCGCCGGCCACGACGTACAGCCCGTCCAGCTCCGGTACGGGCCCCGCGATGAAGCGGCGGTCCGCGGTGTACGACACGATCCCCTGCACGGCTTCGGCGTCGTCGACGACGGGCGCGGCGGCCGGGATGAGCTCGGAGATGATCGGCGACAGGTGCTCCCGCATCGCATCGACGAGGTCGGGGCGGTCCGGGCGACGGTCCGCCGGGCTGTCGTGCACCGCGAGCGCCTCGTAGCCGACGCCGTTGCCGTAGGTGAGACCACCGAGGTGCTCCCGGATCCACAGTCCGTCGAGTTCCGGGATCATGAGGGTCGGCACCTCGCCGAGGCCGAACGGGGCGGTGGTCAAGCGGCTCGCGATCACGCGCGCGAACGGCAGCACGCGGTCCGTGGCGGCGAGGAGTCCGTTCGTCCAGGACCCGGCGGCGAGGACGACCTCGTCGCCGAGGACGCGCTCGCCGGCCTCGGTCAGCACGCCGACGGCTCGGCCCCCCTCGGCGAGGAGATCGACGACGGGCGTGTGCTCGACGATCTCGACGCCCTCGGCCCGGGCGAGCGCCGCGAGCGCGAGTCCGGCGTCGGGCGCGCTGATCTGGATGCCGTCGGGATGGATGAACGCCCCGACGATGGCCTCAGGGTCGAGACCCGGAACGAGCTCAGCGGTCTCGACGGCGGTGAGCAGGCGGGCGTCCTCGGGTCGGAGCGGGTGCTCGGCGAACGGCAGCAGGTGGTCGAGCACGGCCTGCTCGGTGAGGGCGAGCCACACGTTACCCGTGTTCCGCAGCCCGATGTCGTATCCGCCCGCGTCGAGCCCACGGTAGAAGTCGAGGCCCGCCTGCTCGAGAGCGAGTTCCGACTCGTCCCAGTACCAGGCGTAGCCCGCCGCCCAGAGGCCGACGAAGCCCGCGCCCGCTGCGGTCGTCGCACCGGCGGCGGTGCCCGACTCGAGGACCGTCACCCGTCGACCGGCGCGGGCGAGGTGGACGGCGGTCGCCAGGCCGAAGAGGCCGGCACCGACGATGACGGTGGTTGCGGGGCGGGGGTCGGTCACCCTTCGAGGCTAGTCACTCGCCGTCCAGGAGCCGACCATCCCGTCGCAATCCGACACCCGCCGCGTCCCTCGCCGGCGGATTCCGCGTCCCCGACTCAGGAGGTGCGCGGCGCGCCGGGCCCGTCAGCGGTCGACGCGCCGGAGCACTCCTGAGTCGGGGACTGGGACGAAACTAGATGACGCCCTGGGCGAGCATCGCGTCCGCGACCTTCACGAACGCGGCGGTGTTCGCCCCGACGACGTAGTCGCCCGGCCGGCCGTAGCGTTCGGCGGCCTCGTAGGCGGCGCGGTGCACACCGTGCATGATGCCGCGGAGTTTCACCTCGCTGTCGTCGAAGGACCACCGCTGCCTGGCAGCGTTCTGGCTCATCTCGAGCGCCGAGGTCGCCACACCACCGGCGTTCGCCGCCTTCCCCGGGCCGAAGAGGACGCCGGCCTGCTGGAACACCCGCACGGCCTCGGGCGTCGACGGCATGTTCGCGCCCTCCGCGACCGCGATGACGCCGTGCTTCACGAGGGCGATCGCGTCGCGTTCGTGCAGCTCGTTCTGCGTCGCGCTCGGCAGCGCGATCTCCCCCGGGACGTCCCAGACGCTGCCGCCGGCGACGAAGTGGGCGCCCTGACGACGGGCGGCGTACTCGGAGATCCGGCCGCGCTCGACCTCCTTGATCTGCTTGAGGAGCTCGAGGTCGATGCCGGCGTCGTCGACCACGTACCCCGAGGAGTCCGATGCGGTGACGGCGGTGCCACCGAGCTGGTGGACCTTCTCGATCGCGTAGGTCGCGACGTTCCCGGAGCCCGACACGATGACGCGCTTGCCCTCGACCCCGCGGCCGTCGACAGCGAGCATCTCGTCCACGAAGAACACCGTCCCGTACCCGGTCGCCTCGGTGCGCACCTCGGCGCCGCCCCAGCCGACGCCCTTGCCGGTGAACATGCCCGACTCGTGCCGGTTGGTGATCTTCCGGTACTGGCCGAAGAGGAAGCCGATCTCGCGCGCGCCGACGCCGATGTCGCCGGCCGGGACGTCGGTGTGCTCGCCGAGGTGGCGGTAGAGCTCGTTCATGAAGCTCTGGCAGAAGCGCATGATCTCGGCGTCCGACCGCCCGTGCGGGTCGAAGTCGCTGCCGCCCTTCGCTCCGCCGATGCCCTGTGCAGTGAGGGCGTTCTTGAAGATCTGCTCGAACCCGAGGAACTTCACGATCGACAGGTTCACGCTCGGGTGGAAGCGCAACCCGCCCTTGTACGGGCCGAGCGCCGAGTTGAACTGGACGCGGAAGCCGCGGTTCACCTGCACCCGATTGCGGTCGTCGGTCCACGGCACGCGGAAGACGACCTGCCGCTCGGGTTCGACGAGACGTTCGAGGATGCCCGCCTCGAGGTACTCGGGGTGTTCGTCGAGCGCCGGGCGGATGGACTCGAGGACTTCGAGGAGCGCCTGGTGGAACTCGGGTTCGCCCGCGTTGCGCCGCAGGGCGGCCTCCGCGACGGCGTGGACGGGGTCGGTGGACGTGGTGGTGCCGGTCACTGTGGTGCTTTCTGATCGGCCGACCAGGCGTCTCCGGCTGTCGCTCGACGGTGGTCGGAGGCAGTGGAGCGCGACTCGCCGGCGGGGAGGTACACGGGCCGTCGTGGGGCCTCGGCAAGCCTGGCAGCCGCGATAGATATCCGTCAAACGTCGACTAGACGAGCCCACCGGACCGGTGGGACGACGACCTAGAGGTGGTCGTGCTCCGCGGCCTCGCTCGGGATGATCGGGATCGCGAGGGCCGGGAGCACCGCGACCGCGAGGAAGGCGAGCGGATAGCCGACCAAGCCGATGAGCGCACCGACCGCCGGACCGACGACCGACGCGGCGATGAACTGGCCGGTGTTCTGCGCTCCCAGCGCCCGCCCGGCCCAGGCGGGGCCGGCCATCTCGGCGACCGAGGTGAAGGCCAGCCCGTTGTCGGCGACCGTCACGGCACTGGCGACGACGAGCGCGACGGCGACAGCCACGGGCCACTGCAGCAGCCCCACGCCGGCGAGGAGCAACATGACGACGACCGCCGACACCGCCACCCAGCGCAGCGGTCGCACCCGGCTGCCGACCCGGTCGCTCAACACCCCGACGCCGATCCGACCGATCGCTCCGACGAACTGCGCGACACCGACGAGCACGCCCGCCGCGAGCGCGTTCCAGCCCTGATCGGTGACGAGCCAGACGAGCGCGAAGGTCGTGAGCGTGAACTGCGGCACCACGAGCAGGATCGATACCGCGTGGATGCGCCAGAGGAAGCCGTCGCCTCGGTAGGGGTTGCGTGGTCGCGCGGCCACGGGGTTCGGCGTCGTCTCCGTCGAGACCGGCTTCGGCACGACGGTCCGTGGCGGATTCCGGAGTCCGACGGTGCAGGCCACGGCGAGGACACCCGTCGCGACGAGCGAGATCAGGAGGGCGGCGGAGATGCCCGACGCCGCCGCCACGGAAGGCACCGTCACAGCGGCCGCCGTGACGCCGAGGGGCTGCGACATCTGACGGATCCCCATCGCGAGACCGCGGCGGTCCTTCGGGAACCAGCCGACGACGATCCGGCCGCTCGCCGAGTTCGTGCTCGCGGAGGCGGCGCCACCGAGCAGGAGCAGGATGCCGAGCGGACCGTAGCCGAGCGAGGGGATGAGGCCGTCCGCGGCGATCGCCCCGGCAGCGGCCAGCGCGGTGAGGGCGAGGCCGCCCGCGATGACGATGCGCTCGCCGACGCGGTCGGCCAGCCAGCCCCAGGCGATGAGCGTCAGCACCATGCCGAGCGTGGGGGCAGCGGCCAGGACGCCGGCCTCGGCGAGCGACATGCCCCGCTCGGCGTGCAGGAGCGGGATGAGGAACGCCGGGGTGCTGACGAAGAGCGTGCCGGCGGTCTGCGCGGCGACACCGAGCCCGAGGACGGTCCAGGCCCGACCGGCGTTCGGCATCGGTGGACGCGCCCCGCGCGCGGTCGCCGGGGCCACGGGGGCTGGTGTCGATCCGGTCATCGTGCCGCTTCCTGCGCTGGGTGTCTCCCACTGCTAGCATGACGGTACACCATTTTGGTATACCAAGAGTCACCGGCCGGATCGGGAACACGGATGAGCACTCCGACGCAGACCACGCAGCTCTACGAGCGCCTCCGCGGGGCGATCCTGACCCTCGACCTCGCGCCCGGTCAGCCGCTCACCGAGCGGGGGCTCGAGCAACGCTTCGCGGCGTCACGGACACCCGTACGCGCCGCACTCACCCGGCTCGAGGCCGAGGGACTGGCGCGTCGGGACGGCCGCGGCTGGATCGTCGCGCCCATCGACCTCGAAGAGATCGGCCTCATCGCCGAGGTCCGTGAGGCGCTCGAGACCGCCGGCGTCCGGCTCGCCGCCGAACGCGCGACCGAAGCGCAGCTCGCCGCGATCCGCACCCTGCTCGACGAACCCCGCCCCGACGACGAGCACACGGTGCTCCGTGTCGGCGGCGACTTCCACGAGGAGCTCGCGGCACTGTCCGCGAACCACCTGCTCGCCGAAGGGGTGCGCGGCGCGATGGTCCGGCTCGCCCGTACCCGCTGGCTCGAGGTGCGGACGCCCGAGGCCCGAGAGCAGGCCGCCACGGAGCACCGCGCCATCCTCGACGCGGTCGCGGCGCGCGACCCCGAGCGCGCGGCGGACCTCGTCGCGCGTCACATCCGCGGGACGAACGAGCGGCTCATCGCCTCGCTCACCGCCGACCAGCGTCGCCTCCGCGGTCACGGGGTCGACGTCGTCAGCTGAACCGCGGCGACACCGCGTCGGCGCTCACGACTCCTGCACCCCGCCTCGAATCCCGCTGACACGCCGTCCCCGAGCTCGGACACGGACCGACAGCAGGAGTTGTGCGCGAGCGCGACGGCTCAGTGGTCGAGCGGCTCCGCCGACAGCAGCCCGCGCAACCAGTCGCGAGCCTCGATGAACACCTCGTCGTTGTAGCGGGAGTGGTAGTCGACGGCGGTGCGATCGGCGCTGGGATACGAGCCCAGGAAGATCACGTTCGGGCTGAAGCGTCGGAGCCCCAGCAGGGCGTCGGCCATCCGTTCGTCCTCGATGTGTCCGAGGGCGTCGATCACGAAGCGGTAGCGTCCAAGCGCGTCGCCGATGGGCCGGGACTCGATGAGGCTCAGGTTCACGCCACGCGTGGAGAACTGCTCGAGCATGCCGAGCAGCGAGCCGGACTCGTCGTTCGGCAGCTCGACGATGAGGCTCGTCTTGTCGGCTCCCGTCCGGGCCGGGATCTCCCGTGAGCGACTGACGACGACGAAGCGGGTCACGGCGTTCGGGTTGTCGCCGATGTTCTCCGCGAGGACGTCGAGGTCGTAGTGGTTCACGATGCCGGGCGGGGCGACCGCGGCGTCGGCGGTCGAGGTGCCGTCGAGCAGGGAAGCTGCGGCGGCGACGTTGCTCGACGCGGGGATGTGTCCGTGCGAGGGCAGCTTCGCGTCGAGCCAGAGGTGGCACTGCCCGTAGGCGACGGGGTGCGCATTGACGACCGAAACGTCCTCCAGTCGCGTTCCGGGGCGGGCGACGAGTACGAAGTTCACCGGCACGAGCACCTCGCCGACGATGCGGAGACCGGGCATCGTGGCGAGTGCGTCCTGCGCCACGGACACACCTCCGTCGACCGAGTTCTCGATGGCGATGACCGCGGCTGTGCTGCGGCCCTCGAGGACGTCGCCGAGCGCCTCGCCGACGTTCGACACGGGCTTCCAGATCTGGCCCCTGGCCTCCTCGACCTGGCCGAGCGCCACCTCGGTGAACGTCCCGCTCGGACCGAGGAAACTGTAGCTCCGGGGGGCGTCGTCGGCGGGTGCGGCTGGCATGCCTCCGAGCGTACCGTGTGGTTCGCGACACACCCTTGGACGACCGTTGACTCCCATCCAGGTCACATTCGGGTGATTTCCAGGAAGATCGGGTCATTTCGGCCTCGATACCCCCCGTTTTGAGCTGTTCAAATCACGCCAATACCCGCCACAATGGATACAAGGGTGTATTGAGCGCTGCCGCTCGTCTCGGGAAACGAGTTCACGGCCGTTCGTCTCCCCGATCTCGATGCGTGATCCATGTCGCGCGAGGCTCCACCCGACGGGCTGAGACAGGAACAGGAGTGACGTGACGAGTGTCTTCACCGACGCCGCCCCGCGGTCCACTCCCCGACTGAACCTGGCGAGCGGCAGCGAGGCCGCGTTCAGCCTCGGCTCCTCCTGGAGCCTCCCGTCGTTGTCGCTGCCGGCCTGGGTGCACCGGCCGATCTCGGCGGCCCGCGCGACACTCGTCAAGTCGATCGTCATGACCGTCGCGATCGCCGCGATCCTGGCCGGCGTCGTCACGGTGACGCAGACCTCGACCGCCGGCGCGAGCGCGATCTCCGCCACCGACTTCGCACCGGCGGCCTCCTCCGTCCCGACGATGACGGCGGCCGCCTTCACCGCCGCCTACGCCGGGGATCTCGCCGCGGCGGCGACGGCACTCACGACGATGTCCTCATCGCAGGTCGCGCAGCTCTGGACCGAGCTCGCCCCCGGGTACCGCGCACTGCTCATCACCGGCTACCCGGCGGTCATCGGCAACCTCGAGGGCGTCGCCTACACGGACCGGGCGACGGCCAACGTCTCCCGCCTCGCCGGCCTCCTCGCCGACACCGAGGCGAGCTACCGCTCGCTGACCGTGAGCAGCGACCAGGTCGACGGGCAGGCGGACTCGGCAGCCCTGGCCACGACCCTGTCGCGCCTGGACGCGATCAAGCTGCTCGTCGACCGGTACACACCGGACGCGATCGCCGCCCGACTCCAGCCGGAGTACCTCATCACGTTGCAGGCGGGCGGCTCCGGACCCCCGCGGGTCGCGGTCGCCGTCGGAGACGTGGACACCGCCACCTACGTCACGGTGTTCGTCCCCGGGATGAACAGCAGCGCACTCGAACTCGACGACTACCTGCGCGGGGCGAAGCGCATCCAGACCGCCGCAGCAGACAGCGCGGTCATCCTCTGGATCGGCGGACACAGCCCGAGCGCACTCGAGGTGCCGTCGAACGACCGGGCGGTCGAGGGAGCTCCACTGCTCGCCGGGGTGCTCGCCGGATACGACGCCGTCCGCTCCGCCCACGGCGTCGCCTCGCAGCTGAGCGTCGTGGCGCACTCGTACGGCACGGCGACCGCCTCGCTCGCGTTGGCGTCCGGCGACTACCACGTCGACGACTTCGTCATGCTCGGTTCGGCCGGTATCCCGACGGAGATCGGGATCGACGATCTGCACGTCCCGGCGAGCCGCGTGTACGCCTCCCAGGCGAGCGCCGACACCCTCGCCGGTCTCGGCCAGTTCCTGTCCGGTCGAGCCGATCCTGCGACGAGCTCCTGGGGCGCGACCACCTTCGGCTCCGACGGTCTGACGCTCGGCGACGGCGACCACCTCGGCGCCGTCGACGGACACAACGCGGTCGGGTCGAGCAACGCCGACGACCGGGGCAAGTACCTCGGGCCGGCCACCGAGAGCCTCTACGCCATCCAGCGCATCGTCACGGGTCAGGCCTACGCGGTCGCCGACCTGACGACGCCCGGGTCGCCCCACCAGCGCGGCCCCGTGCCGGACGCCGCGGGCGCCGGGGCGGCCGCATCCACGACGGGCGC
>NZ_JACYTW010000103.1:0-7446 GCF_014841395.1 Plantibacter sp. CFBP 13570
GACCCGCGCCGCTGGCCGGGCCGACCGGCGTCGCGGCGTCGCGCGGACGCGGCGGACGGACGACCCGAACCCGGAACGGTGACGGCACGGGTGGTGAGCGGTGCTGTGGCCGTGAGTTGCTCAGTCATTGTTGACCCATCGTTTCTGGAGCCGGAACTGGAGGAGCGTGACGAGTCCGATGATCAGGAAGATCACGATCGCGATCGCCGCCGCATACCCCTTGTCGTTCTGGACGAAGCCCTGGTCGTAGAAGAAGTAGACGAGCGACATGCTCTTCGGGAGCACCGGGTTGGTGCTGCCGAGGATCGCGTACAGCAGGTCGAAGAGCTGGAAGCTCGAGATGACCGTGATGATCGTGACGAAGAAGATGCTCGGGGTGAGCAGCGGCACCGTGATCGAGCGGAACTGCCGCCACCGGGTCGCGCCGTCGAGCTCCGCCGCCTCGTACAGCTCCGGTGCGATGTTCTTGAGCCCGGACGCCAGGATGATCATCGAGAAGCCGAGAGACGACCAGAGGCCGACGATCGCCACGGCGAACATCGCGGTGCCCGGCGTACTGATCCAGTAAGGGCCGTCGACACCGACGAGCGACAGCGTGTAGTTGAGGATGCCGAAGTCACCGTTGAAGATGATGCGCCAGACGATGGCCACGGCGGTCGGCATCGCGACGTACGGCAGGAAGAAGAGCACCCGGTAGAAGCTCGCGAACCGGAGCCCCGGGAGGTTCAACAGGCTCGCGAGGTAGACGGCGATCGGGATGCCGAGGAGCACCACCGCCGTGTAGATCAGCGTGTTGCCGAGGGAGGCGTAGAGCCGCGGGTCGGCGAACAGCCGGACGTAGTTCTCGATGCCCGTGAAGGTGGTGCCGCCGAACACGCCCCACTCGGTGAACGAGTAGTAGGCGGTCTGGACCATCGGCCAGATGAAGAAGACGCCGATGCCGGTGAGGAGCGGGAGGACGAAGACCCACGGCCAGGCACCGTCGCCGCGGGCGGCACCCCGCCGGGCCGCTCTCGGTGAGGAGAGCGGCGCCGACGGGGTGCGCAGCACGGTCTGACCGGTCACTTCTTGGCCAGCGCGGCGTTCATCTGCTCGGCGAGATCCTTCGCCACGTCGGCGACCGGCTTGTCGCCACTGAACGCGTCGGGCAGGAGCTCGACCTCGAGCGCGTTCCACGCGGCGGTGTTCTCAGACACCGGCAGTGGCATCGCGTAGTCGAGGGCGTCGAGGAAGACCTGCAGGTTCATCGTCGGGTAGGAGTCGACGAACGACTGCTGCGTGCCGGTGAACGCGGGGATGACGGCGCCGAGGTCGCCCTGCTGCTGCTGGGCCTCCTCGCTCGCCAGGAACACCTGCAGCGCCTGTGCGGCCTGCTTGTTCTTGCTCGCCGATGCGACGACGTTGGAGACACCGTGGATGACCGTCGCCTGCTCCTCGCCGGTCGGCAGCGGGAAGGCCTGGGCGGTGGCGGCGACGTCGGACTCGCCGACGAGCGGACGCAGCCAGCTGCCACCCCAGTACATGGCGAGTTTGCCGGAGGTGAACCACTGGTCGGCCGGCGTGTCAGTCAGCTGTTGGATGCTGGGTGATGAGCCGTTCGCGATGAGGTCGGTCCAGAACTGGAGCCCTTCCTGGGCCTCGGGGCTGTCGTACTCGGACTCGGTCTGGTCGTCGTTGATGACCTCGCCGCCGGCCTGCAGGATCGTGTTGTAGTAGGTGGTCTGGCCGTCCATGCCGCCGGCAGCGCCGTAGACACCCTGATCCTTCAGCTTCGTCGAGATCTCCTGCGCGGCGGTGTCGAAGTCGTCCCAGGTCCAGCCGTCGGCGGGCAGCGCGACGCCGGCCTGCTCGAAGAGGGCCGTGTTGACCCAGACGCCGATCGTGTCGAAGTCCTTCGGCACGCCGTACTGGGTGTCGTCGAGCGAGTACAGCTCGTTCAGTGCCTCGGGGTAGTTCTTCGGGTCGATGTCGCCCGCCTTGACGGCGCCGGTGATCGGCTCGATCTTGCCGTTCGCCGCGTAGACCTGGAAGTTCGGGCCGTTCAACCAGAAGAGGTCGGGCAGGGTGTCGCTCGAGGCCTGCGTCTGGAGCTTCGACCAGTACGAGGCCCAGGGTGTGACGTTCACGTTGACGGTGATGTCGGGGTAGACCTTGTTGAAGGCCTCGATGTTGGCGTCGATCGCCTCGACCTGGGCCTGGTCCCAGACGCCGTAGGTGATCTCGGCCTTGAGGTCCTTCGGAGCGGCGGCGTACTCGCCACCGGTGGCGCCCCCGCCACCGGTGCTGCAGCCGGCGGTGAGCGCGGCGGCGGCGAGGAGGCCGATGCCGCTGAGGACGGCACGGCGGCGGTTGCGACCGCCGGGTGCGGTGTTGCGGTTCATGAACGGCGAAGGCATGACTGGAGTCCTTTCGAGGTGCGCTACCGGGCGGCGGCGTCGAGGGAGTGCGGTGCGGTGCTGGCGGTGAGGGAGGAGAAGTACTCGACGAGTGCGGGGTCGAGTGGCGGGACGTCGAGCGGGATCGAACCGTTGCGGAGCGAGTGGGCGGCGAGGGCACCGGCGGCGACGGCCTGGCGTGCGGCGACCGGCGACAACGTGGTGGGGGTGCCGTCGGCGACGAAGGCGAGGAACTCGTTCATCGTGTCGAGGTCGGCGTCGGCATGGCCCTCCTCGACGCCCGCGATCGGGTACTCGACGTCGCCCTCGGTGCTCCAGGTGCGACGACGGTTCCACACCTTGACGGTGCCACCTGCGGTGTCGCCGATGTTCTCGAGCCGACCGTGCGTCCCGATGACGGTGTAGTTCCGCCAGTAGTCGGGCGTGAAGTGGCACTGCTCGTAGCTGGCGGTGATCCCGTGCTCGAGGGTCATGAGCATCATCGAGACGTCCTCGACGTCGACCACGGGGTTCAGGCCGCGCTGCGCCTCGGGCGGCCAGTTGTCGTAGGAGAACCAGTCGGCCATGGTCTGGCCGCTGCGGTCCTCGTGATCGTCGACGTCGCCGTAGACCGCGAGGTCGCCCATCGCGACGACGCGCTGCGTGTACGCGCCGGCGAGGAAGTGGACGACGTCGATGTCGTGGCTCGCCTTCTGCAGGAGCAGGGTGTTCACGCGCGAGCGGTCGGCGTGCCAGTCCTTGAAGTAGTAGTCGCCGCCGTTGCCGACGAAGTGACGCACCCAGACGGACTTGACCGCGCCGATCTCGCCGCGCTCGATGACCTCGTGCATGAGCCGGACGACGGCCGCATGGCGGAAGTTGTGCCCGACGTAGAGCGGCGTCCGCGACTCGTAGGCGGCCTGGAGGACCGCGTCGGCGTCGTCGAGCGTGATCGCGAGCGGCTTCTCGAGGTAGACGGCGATGCCGGCGCGCAGCAGGTCGACCGCGATCTCCTTGTGGGTCCAGTCGGGCGTCGTCACGATCGCCGCGTCGACACCGCCCTGCGCGATGAGCGCCTCGTGGGAGTCGAACACCTCGATGTCGTCGCCGAACAGCTGCCGTGCCCGACCGCGACCGATCTCGGTGGTGTCGACCGCAGCGACGACCGATGCGGACGTGGGGCTCGTGGCGACGTGTTCGGCGATGTAGGCCCGCTGGCCGGTGCCGATGACGGCGACCCGGAGGCCTTCGGGGGTGGTGGCTGGTGCAGTGCTCACTCGATCACATCCGCTTCCTTGCGTGAAGTTGATTCATATGATGCCAAAACGATCATGAAATGACAATAGGCGATCACAGCGCTGACGCAAGTGCGGAGCGGCCGATGTGGAGAGGTTTTACCGCGCGGAAACATGGGGAGCGGGGTCGCACTTCGACAGGCTCAGTGACCGGGAGGGCGGCTCAGTGACCGGAAGGGCGGGTCAGCGGCCGAGAGGAGGGGTCAACGAGCGGGAGGGTGCGGCACTTCGACAGGCTCAGTGACCGGAACGCGGCTCAGTGACCGGAAAGCGGCTCAGTGACCGGAAAGCGGCTCAGTGACCGGGAAGGGCCGCTCAGCGACCGGGAGGGGGCGGCTCAGCGTCCGGAAGGAGAGGACTCAGGCGGCGATGATGAGCTCGACGCCGGCCGCGGCCAGGGCGTCGGCGAGCGTCGGGTCCACCGGCTGGTCGGTGACGAGCACGTCGATGCGATCGAGCGGGCAGATGCGGGCGAAGGTCGCCTTCGTCATCTTGGTGCTGTCGGCGACCACGATGACCCGCTTCGCGACCTTGACGAACTCCTGGCTCACCGAGGCCTCACCCTCGTGGAGGGTGGTGGCGCCGAACTGCGCGCTCAGGCCGTCGACGCCCAGGATCGCGACGTCCAAGGCGATCTCGGCGAGCGCCCCCGCCACAAGAGAACCCACGAGTTCGTAGGACTGGCGCCGCGCGACGCCACCCGTCACGACGATCTTCACATGGGAGCGCACGGACAGTTCGAAGGCGATGTTGAGCGCGTTCGTCACGATCGTGACCGAGGCGTCGCCGTCCGAGCGGACGAGGTGCTCGCTCCGCCCGATCACGCGCGCGACCTCACTCGTGGTGGTGCCGCCGTTGAGTCCGACGGCGTCGCCGACGTTGATCAGGGCGGCCGTGGCCTTCGCGATGGCCATCTTGGCGTCGGCCTGGCGGGCGATCTTGTACTGCAGCGGCAGCTCGTAGCCGGTGCCGAGGGCGGCGGCACCGCCGTGGGTCCGCGTGACGAGTCGCTGCTCGGCGAGCGCCGTCAGGTCGCGACGAGCGGTGGCCGCGGAGATGCCGAGCGCTTCGCCGATCTCCGCGATCGTCACGTTGCCGCGTTCGCTCACGAGCTCGAGCAGGGCGTTGAGTCGCTGTTGCTGCGTCATCTGTCCTGCTTTTCCGGTCGGGTCGGGCGTACTGTGACCATCATATGGGCGCCCAGCTAGCGCCTGTCTGATTGATTCTGACGATTTGCACTGGTATCGATCAGATTCGATCCGGTATGGTTGCGGCAACGCATCGCCACGCTGCGATCGCGTCCCCTCACGTGAAAGGCACGTCATGCCCGAGACCTTCGTCGCCGCCGAACTGGCGTCGCAGCCCGAATCCTGGCGCACCGCCGCCGCCCTCGTGCCGGAGGCCGTCGCCGTGCTGCCGCAGCCGGGCGAGCGGGTCGCGGTGGTCGGGTGCGGCACCAGCTGGTTCATCGCGATGAGCTACGCCGTGCTGCGCGAGCAGGCGGGGCTCGGCATCACGGACGCGTTCGCCGGCTCGGAGTTCCCCGGCGTCCGCGACTACGACCGCATCGTCGCCATCTCACGCTCCGGGACGACCACGGAGATCGTGCAGCTGTTGGAGGCGGTGGGCGACTCGGTCACCACCGTCCTCATCACCGCGGTCGACGACTCGCCCGCGACCGTTCCGGCGGCACACGTCATCGCCCTCCCCTTCGCCGACGAGCGTTCCGTGGTACAGACCCGCTTCGCCACGACGACGCTGGCGCTCCTCCGCGGCTCGCTCGGCCACGACGTCGAGGCACTCGCCGTGGAAGCCGAGCGGGCACTGCAGATCCCGATCGACGAGTACCTCGCCGCCGACCAGGTCTCCTTCATCGGACTCGGTCACGCCGTGGGCCTCACCTTCGAGGCCGCGCTCAAGACCCGGGAGGCGGCACAGTTCTGGGCGGAGTCCTACCCCGCCATGGACTACCGCCACGGTCCTATCGCGATCGCGCAGCCCGGCCGACTCGTCTGGTCCCTCGGACCGACGCCCGCCGGCCTGCCGGAGGACGTCGCGGCCACCGGAGCGACCTTCGTGCAGCACGACCTCGACCCCATCGCCGGGCTCGTCGTCGCCCAGCGCTTCGCGGTCGCGTTGGCTGAGGCCCGCGGCCTCGACGCCGACCACCCCCGTTCGCTCACGCGCTCCGTCATCCTGACGCCGTGACCGAGCGGGCGGTCCTCGGCATCGATGTCGGCGGGACCGGGATCAAAGCCGCACTGACGGATGCCGAAGGCACGGTCCTCGGGCGCTGGCGCGAGGCGACGCCTTCGGGCGACACCTCGGGTGTCCTGACTCGCGACATCGTCCTCGGACTCGTCGCCGCCGCGAGCCGCGTCGCAGCCCCAACGGCCGTCGGGGTGGTCGTGCCCGGCGTCGTCGACGAGGAGCACGGCGTCTGCATCCACGCGGTCAACCTCGGTTGGCGCGACCTCGCCTTCCCCGAGCTCCTCCGTCCCGCGCTCGACGTCCCGCTGGCCTTCGGGCAGGACGTCCGCGCCGGGGCTTTGGCGGAAGCGGTCTCGGGCGCTGCAGCCGACGTCACGGGCACGATCGCGTTCGTGCCGGTCGGGACCGGTCTGGCCTCGGCACTCGTCATCGACGGCGTCCCCTTCGCCGGCGGCGGCTGGGCCGGCGAGATCGGCCAGCGCGTGATCCAGGACGGCCCGCATCGCGGGCTCCGGGTCGAGGAACTCGCCTCAGCGGGCGGCATCGCACGACGCGCGGGCGCCCGCGACGCGAAGACCGTCGCCGACGCCGTCGCTCACGGTGACGCCGCCGCCATCGCCATCTGGAACGACGCCGTCGATGCACTCGCCGAGGCCCTCGCCGGCATCACCGTCGTCGCCGCACCCACCGCCATCGTGATCGGCGGTGGGCTCGCCCTCGCCGGAGCCGCCCTCTTCGAGCCACTCGAGCACGGACTCCGTGAGCGGCTCGACGTCGTCCGTGTCCCGCAGCTCCTGCCCGCTCGTCACGGCGACGAGGCGGCCACGGTCGGCGCGGGGATCCTCGCTCGCCGTCTGGTGGCAGCCCGATGACCACCCCTGGTGCGCGTCGCGTCGTGGTCGTGACGCCGAACCCCGCCGTCGACATCACCTACACGGTCGCCGAGCAGCAGCTCGGGGTCACGCAACGCGTCCAGTCCGTCGTGCGGCGTGCCGGCGGGAAGGGCGTGAACGTCGCCCGCGTCCTCGAGTCGCTCAGCGTCCCGACTCTGCAGGTGCTCCCCCTCGGTGGCGCCTCCGGCACCTGGCTCGCGGACGCCCTCACAGCCGACGGCCTCCCCACCCGGGTCGTGGAGCTCCGCGCCGAGACACGCTCGACGGTCGCGGTCGTCGACGGCATCCTCCATCCGACCCTCTTCGCCGAGGCCGGTCCGGTCGTGACGACCGAGGAGTGGACCGCCCTGACGACCGAGCTCCGACGCGCCCTCCACGACGCGAGCGCACTCGTCATCTCGGGCTCGCTCCCGCCGGCCACGCCCGACGCCGTCGTCGAAGCGCTCGTCCGAACCGGGCACGACGCCGGCGTCCCCGTGATCGTCGACGTCAGCGACACGGCGCTCCTCGCCGCGGCCCGCGCCGGTGCGACGATCCTCAAACCCAACCTCGACGAGGCCCTCGAGGCGACGGGCGCCGCCGACCTCGCATCGGCTCGCGCGGCACTCCTCGCGCTCGGCGCCCGCGCGGTCGTCATCTCCCGCGGTGCCGACGGCCTCACCGCCGGCGACG
>NZ_JACYTW010000104.1:0-7365 GCF_014841395.1 Plantibacter sp. CFBP 13570
TCGCGCACGGGCGTCCGCCGGCGTCGCGGCCCACGCGGGTGCCGCCGCGGCGGCCCGCTGGAGGACCTCCTCGAGCTGCTCGGGGGTGGTCTCAGCGATGGTGGCGTCGGGGGCTGGCATGGTCGTCATGTGATCCTCCGGGATCGTGGTGTGGTTCAGAACTGGAAGCCGGTCGGGAACGGATCGGCGGGGTCGAGGAGGTAGGAGCCGATACCGGTGACCCAGGCCCGACCGGAGATGGTCGGGATGACGGCCGGCCTGCCCGCCACCGTCGTCTCGGCGATCAGCCGGCCGGTGAACCGGCTGCCGATGAAGGACTCGTTGACGAAGTCCTGGTCGAGCGGCAGCTCACCGCGGGCCCAGAGCTCGGCCATGCGCGCCGAGGTTCCGGTTCCGCATGGCGAGCGGTCGAACCACCCCGGGAAGATGGCCATCGCATGCCGGGACAGCACGGCGTCGGATCCCGGTGCGATGAACTCGACGTGGTGGCAGTGGTCGAGCCCGGCGATCTCGGGGTGCACGGGCGGCGCCTGCTCGTTGATCGCCGCCATGATGCGCAGTCCTGCGTCGAGGATGTCCTGCTGGCGGTCGCGGTCGAAGGGCAGGCCCACGTCGTCGAGGTCGACCATCGCGTAGAAGTTGCCACCGAACGCGAGGCTGTACGGCACGGCGCCGAGGCCCGGCACCTCGACCGTGGCGTCGAGGCGGTCGACGTAGCTCGGGACGTTCTCGATCGTCACGCGGTCGGCGTGCCCGTCGCTGACGTCGACCCGCGCGATCACGAGTCCGGCGGGGGTGTCGAGCCGGATCGTCGTGACCGGCTCGACCACCTCCACCATGCCGGTCTCCACGAGGACCGTCGCGACCCCGATGGTGCCGTGCCCGCACATCGGCAGGCATCCGGACACCTCGATGTACACGACGCCCCAGTCGCAGTCCGCACGCGTAGACGGCTGCAGGATCGCCCCGCTCATCGCCGCGTGACCGCGTGGCTCGTTCATGAGGAAGAGCCGCAGGTCGTCGAGGTGCTCCATGAAGTGCAGGCGCTTCTCGTTCATGGTCGCGCCGGGGATCACGCCGACCCCGCCGGTGACGACGCGGGTCGGCATGCCCTCGGTGTGCGAGTCGACCGCACTGATCATGCGGGAGGACTTCATGGTGTGCCTCTCAGGACTGGTGGTCGTGGTCGGGGTGTCGCGTCGGCCGCCAGGCTCAGCGTGCCGCGAGGTAGTCGAGTGCGCGACGCGTCTGCATCGTGACCTGCTCCGTCTGGAGCGCGTTCAGCGGACCGCGCGGCGGACGCGTCGGACCACCGTAGCTCTCGCCGGCGATGTCGATCGACAGCTTGATGGCCTGGACGAACTCCGTCTTCGAGTCCCACCCGAAGACGGGCACGAGCTCGCGGTAGAGGGTGCGGGCCTCGTCGACACGTCCCGAGGTGACGAGCGTGTACAGCTCGACGGCCTCGCGCGGGAAGGCGTTCGGGTAGCCGGCGAACCAGCCGACCGCGCCGGCGACGAGGGACTCGAAGAGGAGGTCGTCCGCCCCCGCGATGACGTCGAGGTCGGTCTTGTCCTGGATCTCGAGCACACGACGGATGTCGGCCGAGAACTCCTTCACGGCGACGACGTGCTCGAGCTTGGCGAGCTCGACGAGCAGGTCGGGCGTGAGGTCGACCTTCGTGTCGATCGGGTTGTTGTAGGCCATGATCGGCAGGCCGACCTCGTCCACGCGGCTGTAGTGCTCGATGACCTCGTCGTCGTTCGCCCGGTAGATGGTGGGCGGCAGGAGCAGGACGCCGTCCGCGCCGTCCTCCTTCGCGTACTCGGCCCACTGCTGGGCCTGGTGCCAGCCGACGCCGTGCACCCCGGCGACGACGAGGCCGCGGTCGCCGACGGTGTCGACCGCGACCTGGATGACCTTGCGACGCTCGGCGTCCGTCAGCGACGAGTACTCGCCGAGCGAGCCGTTCGGGCCGACGCCGCGGCAGCCGTTCTCGATGAGCCAGTTGCAGTGCTCGGCGAAGCGGTCGTAGTCGACGGCGAGGCCTGCGGGCGCCGAGGCGTCCTCCTTGAACGCGAGGGTGGTCGCGACGATGACGCCGCCGAGGTCGAACTGCTTGGCCATGGGTGGTTCCTTTCCGAGGGAGTGGTGCGGAGACCGGTCGGTCATCCTGGGTGTTCGGCCGTCGGGGTCGACGGCGGTTCGTGGGGAGGGTGTCCCGGTGCCTGCGCGGCGAGTTCGCCGATGCGCAGCGGGGAGGCGATGGGCCGGCGGTCGCTCGAGACGCCGTCGATGAGGCCGCTGCCGCCGGATTCGGAGGCGACGCGGTGGAGGAGCTCCTCGACGGTGCGACCGCACATGCGGCCCTGGCAGATCCCGAGCCCGGCACGCGTGCTGAGTTTGAGCGAGCGCAGTCCGGTCGCGCAGGTGGCGGTCGCTGTCGCTCGCAGGGAGCCGTAGTCGACCTCCTCGCAGCGGCAGATGGTGGTGTCGTCGGCGAGCCAGTCGCTCCAGCCGGCGCGGATGCCGTGGGCGCGTTCGAGCCGGTCGGCGAAGGCGAGGAACGTGTCGCGTCGGCTCACGGCGGCACGGATCCCGGAGGCACCGGGGAGTCCGCCGGCCGCAGCGTGTCCCGCGATCGCGCCCTCGGCGAGCGCGGCGTCGACGCCCCCGATCCCGGTGATCTCCCCCGCCGCGAAGACGGTCGGGACGCTCGTGCGCTGCTCGGCGTCGACCTGGACGAACCGGGCTTCGGTGAGCGCGCAGCCGACCGCGACGGGCAGCTCGAGCCGCGGGGTGAACCCGTGGCTGACGCACACGGCGTCCGCTTCGACCGTGCGCTCGGTCCCGGGGATCGGCGACCAGTCGGCGTCGACGGCGGCGATGGTCACACGCTCGACCCGGTCGGTGCCGTGCGCGGCGACCACGGCGTGACCGACGCGGTACGGGATCCGGTAGCGGAGGTGGCCGCCGACGTAGCCGAGCAGCTCACCGGCCTTCCCGGTCACGCCGAGCAGTTGCCAGGGCTTGGGGAGCCAGCCCCTGGCGAGTCCGCCGACGGTCGTGGCCTCGTAGACCCCGAGGACGCGTGATCCGGTCGCGGTCAAGGACGCGGCCACCGGCAACAGGAACGGTCCGGCACCGGCCACGACCACCCGCTGACCGACGGCGACCCGCTCGCCCTTCGCGAGGGCCTGGGCGGCACCGGCCGAGAACACGCCGGGGAGGTCCCAGCCGGGGAACGGCAGGGTGCGGTCGTGCGCGCCGGTCGCGAGGACGAGCGCGTCCGGCCGAAGGGTGAGCGGCGTGCGGTCGGTGCCGTCCGGCGATCCGACCAGGACGTGCAGACGCAGGCCGGTCGCCCCGGAGGTGACGTCGGAGCCGTGGTCGGCGGCGGCACGGTCGACGTCGATCGCCCACACCTGCGCCTCGGTGATCACCGTGCAGCCGTCGTCGGCGTCGAGCGCCGCGCGCATGGCGACGAAGCGCTCGAACCCGTGATGCAGCGAGGCCTCGGCCGCGGACGGCCGGCTGGCCGGCAGGTGCCGCCAGTACTGACCGCCAAGCTCGTCCGAGGCGTCGAGCAGCGTGACGGACGCGCCGAGGGCTCGGGCGGCGAGCGCGGCCTGGAGGCCGGCGGGACCTGCACCGACGACGACGACCTCACGCTGCCGGGCGCTCATGTCCGGTCCCCGAACGGGTCGTTCTCCGTCGTGGGTTCCGGGAGGGCGTCGTGCTGTGTCTCGATGCGGTCGCCGTCCGCGGCGCGACGCTGGCAGGCACGGACGTCCCGCTGGCCGTTCACCGTGACGATGCAGTCGAAGCAGACCCCGATGCCGCAGAAGACGCCGCGCGGCTTCCCGGACCCACTGGTGCGGCGCCAGGCGAGGACGCCGGAGCCCAACAGGACACCGGCGATCGTCTGGCCGCGGAGTCCGTCGAGGGGCGTCCCGTCGAGGTCGATGCGCAGCGCGTCCTCCGTACCGGGCACGATCCGGTCGTCCGTCGCGGGCAGTCGTCTCGAGACCATCAGGCCACCTCCGCCGGCCGGTCGACGCGCAGGTGCGGGGCGAGCCCCGGGCGGTCGAGTTGGAACGGGGCGTCGTCGAGGTCGGTGGATCCACCGAGCAGGCGGGCGGCGATGAGTTCAGCGGTCGCGAGGGCCAGTCCGATGCCGGCGCCCTCGTGGCCCGTCGCGTGCCACAGGCCGTCGACGCGGTGGTCGGGGCCGATGACCGGGAGGTGGTCGGGCATGTACGGCCGGAAGCCGCCGTAGCTGCGCATGACCGAGGCGTCGCGGAGGAACGGGAAGAGGCGCAGCGACTTCGCCGCGACCTCGCGGAGCACGTCGACGTCGAGGCGCGCGTCGAATCCGATCTGCTGCCGGCTCGAGCCGATGAGGACCGTGCCCGCGGCGGTCGACTCGACGACGCTCGAGGTCTGGAGCGAGGCGTCGCTCGACTGCGTGGCCCCGAAGTAGTCGCCGTCGTAGACCTTGTGGTGCACGCGGTGCGGCATGCGGGTGGTGACGAGGACCATGCCGCGTCGGGGACGGACCGGGACGGGTGCCCCGAGCAGGTCGCCGAGCTCGGCCGACCACGGTCCGGCGCAGACGAGGACCGCGTCGCCCGAGACGTCGCCCACGGAGGTCCGGACACCCGTGAGGCGTCCGGTCGCGCTCCGGACGCCGCCCGTCACGGTGACGCCGGTGCGCACGACAGCGCCCGCCCGCCGGGCCGAGGCGAGCAGGGCCTCCGTGGCGATGACGGGCTGGACCTGTGCGTCCTCGGGATAGTGGACGGCCGCCGTGGACGAGCGGGTGATCGACGGCTCCGCCGCGAGCAGCTCGTCCTCGGTGAGGGGTCTGGCGTCGACACCGGCGGCGCGCTGGGCGGCGGCGAAGTCGAGCAGGGGCTGCGCGCCGGCCTCGGTGGTGGCGACCACGATGCCGCCCTTGCGCTCGAACTCGATGCTCGGGAAGGTCGGTCCCAGTTCGGCGCTGAGTTCGGCGGTGACGACGGGCCAGAGGCGTGAGGCGTACCGCGCGAGGTCGAGTTCGGGGCCGGGCCCCTTGTCGGAGACGAGGAGGTTCCCCTCCCCCGAGCCGCTCGTGCCGCCGGCGGCCGCCGAACGGTCGAGCACGACGACCTCGGCACCGCGTCGGGCGAGGATCCGCGCGCAGGCCGCACCGACGATGCCGGCGCCGACGATGACGATGCGGGTCACGTGCGGTCCTCTCGGTCGATGCGGGGAAGGGCTTTCAGTAATGTGTCACACATTCACTGAACAGGCAAGCGTGCACGATCGCGGATCCGGGTCGAGGTCCGCGCACGCACGCCAGGGGCTACTCGGCGTCGGATTCGGGCTTGCCGGCCCACCAGCCGGTGGTGTGCCCGATGTGTCGGTGCATGAGCTCGCGAGCGGCGACCCCGTCACCCCGCTCGAGGGCGTCGAGGAGCTCGTGGTGCTCAACGGCCGAGCGGTCGAGCTGCTGCGAATCGAGCATGGCGGCCAACCCCACGAGCCGGGTGCGTCCGCGGAGGTCCGCGACGAGCTCGACGAGCAGCGGGTTGCCGAGTTTCGCGGTGAGCGCGAGGTGGAACGCCTGGTCGGCTTCGAGGTACCGGGTCAGGTCGCCGTCACGGGCACCGGCCACGATGTCGTCAGCCTGCTGCCGGAGCTCGGGCAGCGAGCCGTGGTCGAAGACCTCGGCCAGGTCCGCCATCGCGGGCGGTTCGAGGAGCTGGCGGATCTGCGCCGTGTTGCGGAGCGAGGCCTCGCTCACGACGGTGACGCGGAACCCCTTGTTCCGGACCGCCTCCACGAAGTCGCGCTTCTCGAGGTCGAGCATCGCTTCGCGGACGGGCGTCGCCGAGACGTTGAACTGCACCGCCAGCGTCGGTACCGAGATCATCGTCCCCGGCGCGAGCTCGCCCGAGATGATCGCCGCGGACACCGCCCGCTCCACCTGCGCCCGCAGGCTCAGCCGTTCCTCGGCCGGTCGGATCGCCGACATGCTCATCGCGACTCCCATCCTTCGTCTCCCACCACGGTCCGCTCAGGTTACTGGGCGCGCATCCACGCTTCGATGCCCGACGCGTCGATGGGCAGCGCATCCGACAGCACCTCGGCGCCGTCGGCCGTCACGAGCAGGTCGTCCTCGAGCCGGACGCCGATGCCGCGCAGTTCCGGTGGAACCGTCTCGTCGAAGGCGTGGAAGTACAGCCCCGGCTCGACCGTGAGCACCATGCCGGGCGCCATCGAGCCGCCCTGGTAGGCCTCGTAGGAGGACTTCGCGCAGTCGTGCACGTCGAGGCCGAGGTGGTGACCGATGCCGCACACGAGGTACCGCCGGTGCTGTTGCCCGACCGGGCTGAGCGCCTCGTCGACGGACACCGGCAGGAGGTCCCAGTCGTGGAGTCCCTGCGCGATGACCTCCATGGCGGCGTGGTGGAAGTCGGTGAAGTCGCGGCCCGGACGGACGGCGGCCATCCCGGCGCGGTGGGACGCCTCGACGAGGTCGTGGACGCGCCGCTGCTCCGGGCTGAAGGTGCCCGAGACGGGGAAGGTGCGGGTGACGTCCGCCGTGTAGAACGCACGCGTCTCCACGCCCATGTCGAGCAGGATCGCGTCCTCGGGGCGGACCGGACCGTCGCAGCGCACCCAGTGGAGCGTGGGTGCGTGCGCACCGCTGCCGACGATGGTCGAGTAGCCGGGGCCGTTCCCCGTGGTGCGGGCGTGCCGGTCGAAGGTCCCCTGCAGCCAGCGCTCACCCCCGCCGGCGACGGCCGTCGGCAGCTCCCGGATCACGGCGGAGAACCCGCCGACGGTCGCGTCGACCGCTCGCCGCAGCTCCGCGATCTCCCACTCGTCCTTGATCATGCGCAGTTCCGAGAGCACACGGCCGAGTTCCGGCGCGACCGTCAGCGGCTCGAGCGCGCGATGCTGCGAGGTCAGCGTCCCCGCGAGGAGTGGTCGCTCGACGCCTCGGAGCGCGTCGGGCAGCGCGGCGAGCACCTCGACCCGGAGGTCGAGGACCGCCGACCAGTCGGCCGGCCCCGGCGCGGAGCCGACCCAGAGCTCACCGTGGTTGGCGTCGGCGAAGAAGCCGGTCTCGCCCGGGTGCGCCGGTGCCGGGATGTACAACGTCGCGTCGTGACCGGCGCCGCTCGGACGCAGCACGAGGACCGCGTCCTCGGCGGAGCAGCCGGTGAGCCAGAAGAAGTCGCTGTCGGGGCGGAAGTCGTAGTTCGAGTCGTTGGCCCGGACGGGCGCGCGACCGGCGGCGACGACGAGCGTCCGCCCGACGAAGGCCTCGCTCAGCCGACGACGGTGCTCGGCCGCGGCCGCGGCGATCCCGGG